>JANQSB010000267.1 GCA_028284295.1 Myxococcota bacterium
GTCAGGGTCACGCGTCCGCACATCCGCCCGCGCAGGATACCACCCCGGGGAGTGACGAGGGCGCGGCCCTCAGGCGGCGAGGTCGCCCCGCTCCACCACCCGACCCAGGGCCTCGACGACGTGGGGATCGAACTGGCGCCCCGCACCCGCGCGGATCTGCTCGACCGCCTCCGTGACGCCGACGGCCGGCCGATCGAAGTCCTCGTGGGTGAGCTTGTCGAAGACGTCCGCCACGGCCAGGATGCGCGACTCGAGGGGGATCTCCGAGCCCGATCGGCTCTCGGGATAGCCCGATCCGTCGAACCACTCGTGGTGGTGCAGCACGACCTTCGCCACGTCCTGCCACAGGCGGATCCGGCTGAGCATGCGGTAACCGAGCGTCGGGTGGCTGCGACACTGCGCGGGGTCGTAGTGGAGGGCGCGGTCGATCTTCAGGTAGCCGATGTCGTGCAGCAGGGAGGCGAAGTGAAGGCGCTGCAGCGGCTCTTCGGCCAGCTCGAGCTCCCGGCCGATGCCGTTCGCGAGGGCGGCGACGCGGTTCGGATGGCCGGCCCGCGGGTCGCCACTGTCGAGCTGGGCATCGAGTGCGACGACGAGGATCTCGGTCACGTGCGAGAAGAAGTTGCGCTGGGAGCTCTGCAGGTCGGCGTTCTGGAAGGCGACCGAAGCGAGCCCGGCCAGGGAGCGCAGCGCGTCCACCTGCTCGGACGGGAAGCCCGCACCGGCGCGGGCATGGGGCAGCACGAAGGCACCGCGCAGCCCGCCCGCGATCGTCATGGGAATCACGGCGATCGCGGACGGCAGCTCCTCACCGCTCTCGCCCGTCTCGAGGAAGGTCGGCGTGCCGCTGGCGAGCGCCCCGTCCAGCACCTCCCCGATCAGCTCCTGATTGCGCTGGTACAGGGGCGCGGGCTCCTCGCCCGCCGACTCGCAGACCAGCAGGGGCTTGCCCCGCCCCCCCTGGAGCAGCACGTAGGCGGCCCGTGCGTCGGTCAGGGCCAGCGCGCAACCCGCGGCGGTGTCCGCCACCGCGTGGGTGTCGAGCGCCGAGGACAGCTCCCGCGAGGCGCCGAGGATCGTCTCGAGCCGGGCGTTGTCCGCCTGCATGCGCGCCAGGGCCATCCGCACGAGGCGTCGCAACGCGAAGAAGGACGCCAGGGAGAGGCCGCCCACCCCCACCAGGACCCCGACCATCCCCATCGCCCCGAGGCTGTCTCGCGCGAGGCCGGGCAGGACGTAGCGATGGAGCACCGCGGCGAGTGCCGCGGTCGGGACCACCGATCCGAGGAAGTAGGTGCCGAAGACCGCCCGGTCGAGCTTCTGGGAGAAGAGCGACTTCAGCTGTCCGGAATGCGTCATCGAGCCTCCGTGGCGGCGTCCGCGACCGGACGCGCTACACGCTCTTCGGCAGCCGGCAGCTCCGGCTGTAACTCCGGACCGTTACCGGCAGCCCGAGCCGTGCGTAATCATTGCCCCGGGTCGCGATCGGGCCGGGCTGCGGGCCCGAGAGGGTCCCTGGCGGCAGACGGAAACGAGACGGGAGACGAAGCGTGTCGAAGCGAAGCCAGCAGCCGAGCGAGAACGAGGTCACCCCCGAGAGCCTCTATCTGAGACGACGGGAGTTCCTGACGCGGAGCGCCTCGGCGGGCATCGGCCTGGGCCTGGGCGCGCGCCTGGGCTTCGCGGCCCTGGGGAGCGGCCTCCTCGCCGGCTGCGGCCCGGACGAGGCCAGCGCCGGCAGGCGGGCCGCTCTTCCGACCCGCACCCTCAGCACCCGGCCGGGCCCTGCGGAGCTGCAGACCGACGAGGATCCGACCTCCTACGAGGACGCCACCCGCTACAACAACTTCTACGAGTTCGGCACCGACAAGACCGATCCGGCCCGGAACGCGGGCAGTCTCCGCACCGAGCCGTGGTCCGTGGCGATCGAGGGCGAAGTCGCGAAGCCCGGCCGGGTCCCGCTCGAGACCCTGCTGGCCCCGCATCCGCTGGAGGAGCGCATCTACCGCCTGCGCTGCGTCGAGGCCTGGTCGATGGTGATCCCGTGGGTGGGCATCCCGCTCGGCGACGTGATCGCGCGCATGCAGCCCACCTCGAAGGCGAAGTACGTCGCCTTCGAGACCCTGCACGATCCGCAGCAGATGCCGGGACAGCGACGCGGCGTGCTCGATTGGCCCTACGTCGAGGGGCTGCGCATCGACGAGGCCACCCACCCTCTGGCCATCCTGGCAGTCGGCATGTACGGCAAGGTGCTTCCCAACCAGAACGGCGCGCCGCTTCGCCTGGTGGTTCCCTGGAAGTACGGATTCAAGAGCATCAAGTCGATCGTGAAGATCCGGCTCCAGGAGTCGGAGCCGCCCACCTCCTGGAACCAGAGCGCGCCGCGGGAGTACGGCTTCTACGCGAACGTCAACCCGGAGGTCGATCACCCGCGCTGGAGCCAGGCCCGCGAACGCCGCATCGGCGAGCTGCGACGCCGGCCGACCCTGCCCTTCAACGGCTATGCGGACCAGGTCGCGGGCCTCTATGCCGGCATGGACCTGGCCAAGAAGTACTGAGCGCGGGGCGGGCCCCGTTGCGCCTCGAATCTGCTCGCGCGCGTCGACGCGCGCTGCGTCTCGCGACCCTGCTGGTGGGCTTCGCTCCGGCGGCGGGGCTCGTCGTCGCCTTCCTGCACGACGGACTCGGGGCGAACCCGGTGGAGAAGATCACCCACGAGACCGGCGAGTGGGCGCTGCGCTTCCTCTTCCTGTCGCTCTCGGTCACGCCCGTCCGCCGACTCACGGGCTGGCGCATGCTGCTGCAGGAGCGGCGGACGCTCGGCCTCTTCGCGTTCTTCTACGCCAGTCTGCATCTCGCCATCTATGTGGGGCTCGACCTCGGCTTCGCCTGGTCCTTCCTGGGGGAGGACATTCTGGAGCGTCCGTACATCACGGTCGGCTTCGCGACCTTCCTGGTGCTGCTGGCGCTCGCCGCCACCTCCACGCGCGCCGCGGCTCGCCGCCTCGGGCGCCGCTGGAAGACCCTGCACCGCGCCGTCTACCTGGCTGGCATCGGCGCCGTCGTGCACTTCCTGTGGCTCGTGAAGGCGGACACCCGCGAGCCGCTCGTCTACGCGGGGGTCCTCGCGCTGCTGCTCGGGTCCCGCGCCTTCTGGGCGCTGCAGAGGCGAAGCCGCTCCGGCAACCGCTGAACGCGGATGCGCAACTTGCCCCGCGAACCCGGGCAGGTCACCCTGTGGCGCCCATGAGCCACGCTGACGAAGCCGAAGACGCCGAGGGATTCTCCTCGAGCGACGTCCACCGCGTCGACGTGGACGGACGTCGCTTCACCATCGTCGGCACCGCGCACATCTCGCGGGAGTCCGTCGATCTCGTGCGCGAGGTCATCGAGGGCGAGGATCCGGACTGCGTCTGCCTCGAGCTGGACGCCCAGCGCTACGAAGCCCTGTCCCAGGAGCAGCGCTGGGAGGACCTCGACCTGCGTCAGGTGATCCGGGAGCGGCACCTGGCGACCCTGCTCGCCAACCTGATCCTGGGCTCCTACCAGCGCCGACTCGGCCAGCAGCTCGGGGTGACCCCCGGCAGCGAGCTGCTCGAGGCCGGGCGCACCGCCGAGCAGATGGAGATCCCGATCGCCCTCTGCGACCGGGACATCCGCGTCACCCTGCGGCGCGCGTGGCACTCGCTCTCGCCCTGGCGGAAGCTGATGCTGGTCTCGACCTTCATGGCCAGCGCCTTCGACAACCCCGAGCTCTCGGAGGAGGAGCTGCGTCGGATCCGCCAGCAGGACGTGCTGTCGGAGCTGATGGCGGAGCTCGGCGAGCACATGCCGGCCCTGAAGCGCGTCCTGATCGACGAACGCGACGCCTATCTGGCCCGCAAGATCCTGGACGCCGAGGGCGCCCACGTCGTCGCCGTGGTGGGAGCGGGGCACGTGGAGGGAATGCTGCGCGCCATTCGCGAGCAGCGCGACGTGGATCTCGACGCCATCAACGAGGTCCCCGCCGTGTCCCGGGTATGGAAGTGGATCGGCTGGGCGATCCCGGTACTCATCCTCGGCTCGATCGGCTGGATCGGGTTGACCCAGGGCCGCGCCGCGGCCGGCGAGAACGCCCTGTTCTGGTTCCTCGCGAACGCCATCCCCAGCGGCATCGGCGGACTCCTGGCGCTCGCACATCCGGCCACGATCGCGGCCGCCTTCCTCGCCGCACCCTTCACCTCGCTCACACCGGTGATCGGCGCGGGCTACGTCGCGGCCTTCGTCCAGGCCTACGTGCGGCCGCCCAAGGTCACGGAGTTCCGCACGGTGGGCACGGACATGTCGGACGTCTCCGCCTGGTGGCGGAACCGACTGCTGAAGATCTTCCTGGTCTTCATCGGCACGACCCTCGGCAGCATGATCGGCACCTGGGTCGGCGGCATCGAGATCGTCCGGAACCTCTTCCCCTGATGCGATAGAATCGCCGCTTCCCCAGGCTCGACCGCGCCCGATCCTCGAGACTCCGGAAGAAGAGCCAGGCATGAAAGCGTATCTCGACCTCCTCGAGCGGGTCCTCGCGCACGGCAAGAAGAAGGACGACCGCACCGGAACGGGGACGCTCAGCGTGTTCGGCGAGCAGTTCCGCGCCGACCTCCGCAGCGGCTTCCCCCTCCTGACCACCAAGCGGGTGCACTTCAAGTCGGTCGTTCACGAGCTGCTGTGGTTCGTCGCGGGCGAGACCAACGTCCGCAGTCTCCAGGAGAACGGCGTCACCATCTGGGACGAGTGGGCGGACGAGAAGGGCGAGCTCGGGCCGGTCTACGGCCGTCAGTGGCGCAGCTGGCCGGGGCCGAACGGCCCGATCGACCAGCTGGCCGAGGCCGTCGAGCAGATCCGCGCGAATCCCGATTCGCGACGCCTGCTGGTGAACGCCTGGAACCCGGCCGAGATCCCCGAGATGGCCCTGCCCCCCTGCCACCTCCTCTACCAGTTCTACGTCTCGGGCGGCGAGCTCTCCTGCGGCGTCTACCAGCGCAGCTGCGACCTCTTCCTGGGCCTGCCCTTCAACATCGCCTCCTACGCGCTGCTGACCCACATGGTCGCCCAGGTGACGGGACTCGGCGTCGGCGATCTGGTCATCTCGCTCGGCGACGCCCACATCTACCAGAACCACCTCGAGCAGGTGAACCGCCAGCTGGCGCGCGAGCCCCGCCCGCTGCCGCGACTGCGTCTCGACCCCGAGGTGCGCTCGGTCTTCGACTTCCGCGCCGAGCACATCGCGCTGGAAGGCTACGACCCCCACAAGGGCATCAAGGCGCCCATCGCCGTCTAGTCGTGAGCCGTTGCCGACCCGCGAGCCAGCCTGGGACGCGTGGCGCCGACCGGGTTCACCGACTGCTCTCCGGCTTGCTCGTCTGCGGGCTGCTGCTGTCCTGCAGCGACGCCCCCGGGCCCGACCCGGCGGCCACCGCCACCCGGCCGGACGAAGCCGCAGACGACGTCGCGCGCTTCGCCCTGTGGCCGGCCCCGCCTCCCGCGATCCACCTGGTCGAACGGTCGGGCACCGTCGACGGCCGTCCGCCGCCGGCCAGCGATGCGGCCGCCCGCTGGACCGCGGAAGCCGTGTCCGAGTGGCGCGTCGAGGCGGCCCCGGGCGGCGTCCGCGTGTCCAGCCCGGAGATTCCCGCTGGACTCACCGAGACGATCGAACGGCTCCGACTGGAGCTGACGCCGGGCGGCGCCATCCGCGCGCGCGTCTCGCCGATCCTGAAGGCGGAACGCAGCGCTTCGGGCCAGCGGGAGCTTCGTTCGGTGGGGATCGGCTTCGAACGCGACGCGGCACCCGATCAGCCGATCACCTTCGAGGTCGACCTGCACGAAGCCATCCGTGGCAACTGGGACGACACCACCGGAGGCTCAGTCGTCGAACGGCTCGAGGTCGTGCTGCCGGGGGCGAGCGCCCGCTCGGTCCGGGTCGTGTCGGCCTCGCTTCTCGGCCCCCTGGCGCGCTACGAGGGCGCCGCCGCCGGGGTGCAACGGGTGGAGCTCGACGGCACGATCCGCCCCTCGTGGTTCCTGCACGGCGGCAGCCGGGTCCGCTTCGAGATCGAGGTTCCGGAGATCGCGCCCGAGCTCCGCTGGCACAAGGGTGCCATCGGCTCCGCGACCCGATGCAGGGTGCGCGTCCTCGCGGAAGGTGAAGCGCGCGAGCTGGCCCTCGACGAGGGAAGCGACTCGTGGCAACACCGGCGCGCGTCGCTCGCGCCCTGGGCGGGACGGAGGGTCCAGCTCGAGCTGTCGGCGAGCGGCTCGGGCGTGGTGTTCTTCGGCGATCCGCGGATCGTCCGCGCCGGGCCGGAAGCGCGCCCGCCGGGAATCCTCGTCTACCTGATCGACACGCTTCGCGCCGATCGTCTGGGCGCCTGGGGACGGGAAGGAGCCGAGACCTCGCCCGTCCTCGACCGCCTCGCCGCAGAAGGCGTCGTCTTCGAGAACGCGATCAGCTCGTCGAGCTGGACCAAGCCCGCGATCCCCACCCTGATGACGGGCATCTGGCCGACCACCCATCGCGTCGGAGCCCGGAGCTACTCGGACCGGCTGCCGGAGTCGGTTCCCCTGATGCAAGGGCGTTTCCGCGATGCGGGATTTCGGACGGGCTCCTTCTCGGCGAGTCCACTGGGCAGCACCCTCTCCGGCCTCGAACGCGGCTTCGGAACCGCCGTGCCGCCCCGTCGCTGGCGCGACTCGCTGGGTGCATTGGGCCAGGTCTCGGCCACCCAGCTGCACGAGGAGCTGCTCGCGTGGCTGCGCGAAGAGCCCGATCAGCCGGCCTTCGTCTATGTCCACACGCTGGAGGTCCACGAGTACCGGAGCGAGCACTACCGCCGCGGCGACCCCGACCGCTTCGCGGGCTACGGACCCGCGGTCCAGGATGCCGATCGTCAGCTCGGACAGCTCGTCGAAGCCCTCGCCGCCCTGCCCGAGCGCGGTCCCTGGCTCGTCGTCGTCGTGTCGGACCACGGGCATACGATGGACGAACACGGCCTGCGGGGTCACGGACGGAGCCTGTTCCAGTCCGAGGTCCACATTCCGCTGATCTTCTGGTCTCCCGGCCTCCTGGCACCGGCTCGCGTGCGGGCTCCGGTCGGTCTCCCCGACGTGGCGCCGACCCTCGTCGAGCTCGCGGGCCTGCCCCCGCTCCGCGAAGCCGACGGCCACAGTCTCGCGGCCCTGTTGCAGGGCGGACGGCCCCCGGCCCGCGACTTCGTCACCTCCGCGCTGCTGCGATACGTGTGGCAACCCGACGCCCACAAGCAGTTCGCAGCCGTCTCCGGCGAGCTGCGGAAGGTCATCCGAACCAGCGGAGGCATCCGGCTCCGCTACGACCTGACCCGGGACCCGAACGAGGAAGACAACCAGACCGGGGCACCCGGTGAGCTGACCCGGGCTCTGGGCGCGTGGGTCTCGCAGCAGAACGCCGCCGCGGCCCGATTCGAGCGTCGACACGGCCGCGGCGCCAGGACGGCACTGGACGCGGAGCAGTCGGAGCGGCTGCGCGCCCTCGGCTACCTGGAGTGAACAGTAGTTCGTCGTCGACCCGCGCTCCGACGAGTTCTATGCTGACGGCGTGCTCGACGCCAACGAAAGAGAGCGCCCCGAGCCGATCGCCACGGGGCTCGGGACCTCGCCCCGCGCCAGGCTGCGGTGCGAGGCACGCGCGCCGGCACGGAACGGGCTCTGAATGGCCGGTCCCTTCGTCGCAGGTGGAAGCAACCCCCGGAGCTCCGGACCGCGGCTCCTGGGCGGCCGCAAGCGGGACGCCTGCGCGGCCGTCGAGTCGCTGCTCGCGGAAGCCGGCCACGTCACCGAGGTGACGGCGGAGGCCGTCGCCGAAGCGTGTCGGGGCGCCGGCGTCGACTCGCCGACCCGACTGCGAAAGGAATGCAAGGCGCTCTACGGCCGCTACCTCGATCACTGCTTCGACGACCGCAAGCTCAGCGTCGAGGAGTCCCACGAGCTCGACCACCTGCGCGAGATCCTGGCGCTCTCCCCACGCGACGTCGTGAGCGTCCAGGACGACGTGTCGATCGGCGTGTACGGCCGCGCGGTGGCCGAGGTCCTCTCCGATCTCCGGATCGATCCGGAGGAGGCGGAGTTCCTGGCGCGGCTGCGCGAAGAGCTCCGCCTCGACGAAGGCCGCGCCACACGCATCCTGGAAGACGAGCAGTTCGACGCCCGGCGGCGCGCTCGCCACGAGGCGACGACGGCCGACGAGGCCTTCATCCATCACCGGACTCCCGCGGACGACTTCACCGGTCGCTCGGCGGAGAGCCTGGAGGCCGCCGTCCAGGACGCACTCGGCAAGGCGGCCCTGGCGATTCCCAAGCTGCACTGGTTCGAGGTCCGGCAGATCCGCGGCTACGTGGACGGCGGCGGCGTGTCGCAGTGGTACGTCGTGGTGCAGGCGGGAATCCAGCGAGACGACGCCGGCTCGGACTGACGCATTGGAAGGGCGAAGGTGAGGCTCTCCATCGTCGCGGCGATGTCCGAGGACGGGGTGATCGGCGAGGGTTCGCGCATCCCGTGGCGACTCCGCGACGAGCAGAAGGCGGTGCGCGAGATCACCATGGGCCACTGCCTGCTGATGGGGCGGAAGACCTTCGAGTCGATCGGACGCGCCCTGCCCGGCCGCACCTCGATCGTGCTCAGTCGCGACCCGGCCTTCGCGGTCGACGAAGACGGCGTCCTGGTGGCGCGGGACTTCGACGCCGCGCTGGCGTTGGCGCGCCAGCGCGGCGACGACGAGGCCTTCGCGTTCGGGGGCGAGGCCATCTACGCCGTCGCCCTGGAGCGAGCCGACCGCCTCTATCTCA
The DNA here is from genome assembly GCA_028284295.1 of Myxococcota bacterium. Classification (GTDB taxonomy): domain Bacteria; phylum Myxococcota_A; class UBA9160; order UBA9160; family UBA4427; genus JAJDAN01. Next base: position 8,856 of record JANQSB010000267.1, read on the forward strand.
CGACGGTCCACGCGCACGTGCCCGGCGAGATCCACTTCCCCGACTTCGACCCGACACGGTGGGAGCTGGCCTCGGAGACCCGCCACGAGGCCGACGAGCGCAACGAGTACGCCTTCACGATGCGCCGCTACGAAAGAGCTCGCTAGGGAGCTCCCACCGCGCTCACGCGAAGACCTCGTCGCGGATACGGCCGGAGGCCACCCACACCACCGGGCCTTCCTGGACCAGGTTGCCGTCCGGCTGGACCTCGACTTCGAGCACGCCACCCCGCATGACCACGCGTTGCCTGGCGTCGCAGAGATCGAGGCGGTGCGCGACGGCCGCCGCCGCGCAGCTGCTGGAGCCGGATGCCAGGGTGTGTCCCGCGCCCCGCTCCCAGATCTCGATCTCGAGGGTCCGGCGATCGCGCGGCCGGGCGAGCTGCACGTTGGTGCGGTTCGGAAAGCGCGGGTGAATCTCGAGGAGCGGCCCCAGGCGGAGGAGGTCCTCCTCTCGAAGCTCGTCGCGCAGCACCACGCAGTGCGGGTTCCCGATGTCGACCGCCGAGTACTCGATGGCCTCGCCGTCGAGCTCG
>JANQSB010000041.1 GCA_028284295.1 Myxococcota bacterium
GGGTTGGCGGGCTCGTCGGGGCTCCCTGCTGCGTCCGGCTCCGACGGCGGACCGGTGCGGGCCTCCGGGCGGGCGTCGAGTGCGGCGAGGAAGGGGTCGATGGATCCGTTCTCGACGAACGGGTCGCGACCCAGGACCGGAAGGTCCGGTCTGTTGCCGCTTTCCTTCGGCCCCTCCCGGTCCGCCACCGGCGCCTCGGTCGAGCCTCGGTGTGCGTCCTCGAAGGAGTCCATGGGAGTCTCCGTCAGCGCCGCGTCGCGGTCGGTTGGCCCCGGTCGCCCGCCCGGGGCAGCTCGGCGGGACGGGGCTCGCGGGCCTCGAGCTCCTCGGCGAGCGCGGCCATCAGACCGGCGGCGCGGTCGCGCGGCGCGTACTCGAAGATCGAGAGCCCGTGCGACTGCGCCTCGTCGAGCTTGACGTGGAAGCCCACGACCGTCCGGGCGATCTCCTTCGGGAAGCGGGTGGCCAGCTTCTCGAGGACCTCCTGGGCCATTCGCGTGCGGCGGTAGAAGGTGGGGACCACCATGCTCACCCGGAGCGCCCGATGGCCGTATCGCTCCCTCACCATCTTCATCGTGCGCAGCAGCTCGGCGAACCCATCGATCGCCAGGAAGGTCAGCGGCACCGGCACCACCACTTCTTCGCAGGCCAACAGGACGCTCAGGGTGAGCGAGCCGAATGAAGGCGGCGCGTCGAACAGAACGAAGTCGTAGCGGTGAAGGTCTCGCGACAGATCCAGATTGCGAGCGAGACGGCGTTCTGGCGCGTGGTCGTCCGGGTCGGTCGTCGCGGCATCTGCGAGCCCGGGCGCCAGGGCCAGGGCCTTGTTGGCGACGATGACGTCGAGGCGGGGAATCCGCGTGGGCCAGGCGGGGAGCGAAGGTCGGATCGCGCCCGTGTCCGGGTCCTCGGGATGCGCGGCGTCGCCGAGCACGCTGTCCACCAGCAGCTGGATCGCGCTGCCCTTCGGCCTTCGAACTTCCAGGCCCAGCGCCTTGCCGAGCTGGCCCTGGGGGTCCATGTCGATGGCCAGCGTGCGCCGGCCACGGCCGAGTGCGAGATGGGAGGCGATGTTGGCGACCAGGGTGGTCTTGCCACTGCCTCCCTTCTCGTTGATGAACGCGATTCGTCGAGGGATGGTGAGCACCTCGAGCTGCCGGGGTCGATCTCTCCTCGTGGTATGCCTGCCACCCGCCGGTGTCAATCGTTTTCGTCGGACCCCGCCCGACGAGGCACTCCTGCTGTCGCACGACGCCGTTTGATTCTCGAGGCGAGGCCGCATCGCCACGGCGGCTTCCCCCCGAAACGGAACGAGCCCGCGACGTCTCCGTCGCGGGCTCGCGGTCTCGAAGCCGGCTCGATCCCGGCGCGGCTCAGCCCTTCGCGGCCTTCACGGCGTCGGTCAGGGCCGGCACGACCTCGAACAGGTCTGCCACGACCCCGAGGTCCGCGACCTCGAAGATCGGCGCGTCGGCGTCCTTGTTGATCGCGATGATGTAGTTCGAGGCCTTCATGCCGACGAGGTGCTGGATGGCTCCCGAGATCCCGCAGGCGATGTAGAGCTTCGGGGTCACCACCTGGCCCGACGAACCGACCTGGTGGGCGTGCGGCAGCCAGCCGGCGTCCACGACGGGGCGCGACGCACCCATGGCGCCGCCGAGCGCCTCGGCGAGCGGCTGGATCACCTCCGGGAACTTCTCCGGGTCGCCCACACCACGTCCACCCGAGACGACCACGTCGGCCTTGGTGAGGTCGATGCCCGTCGACTCGGCCTGCTTGGTCTCGACGAACTTGGCGCGCACGCCCGACAGGTCGACCGACAGCGCGCTGGTGCTGCCGTCGCCCGAGCCCGAGAACGGCTCCTTGGCGCCCGGCTGAACGGTCAACACCGTCTTGTCGGCGTTGCAGGTGAGCTGGGCGTCGAGCTTGCCGTTGAAGACGCGGCGATGGCAGACGACCTTGCCACCCTCGTCCTTGGCGTCGAAGCAGTCGCTCACGAACGCGGCGTCGAGGCCCGCCGCGACACGCGGGGCCACGTCCCAGCCCAGGGGCGTGTTCGAGATGAGGACGAGGTCCGCGCCCGCGGCGTCGACCGCCGCGCGGATGGCCTTGTTCCAGCCCTCGACGTTGTAGTTCGAGAGTCCGGCGTCGTCGGCGACGAAGGTCTCGCCCCCGCCCTTGCCGGCGAACTCGCTGGCGAGGTCTCCCACGCCACTTCCGATCACGACGCTCTTGACGGTGCCGCCGATCTGCTGGGCGAGGGTGACCAGCTCGTAGCTCGTCTCCCGGATCGCCCCGTTCTGGGTCTCTGCGACGATGAGGATGGTGCCCATCGGATTCTTCTCCTTGGCTCCGGCTCTCCTAGAGGAGGCCGAGCTCCTTGATCTTGCCGACGAGTCCCGAAACCACTTCGTCGGTGCTGCCGCTCAGGATCTCCGCGCTGTCGCCCTTGGGGGGCGGCGCGATCTTGTCGATCGTCACCTTGGCGCCGGCGCTTCCGACGCCCGAGACGCCGAGGTCGCCGGCGCTCTTCACGTCGATGGGCTTCTTCTTGGCCTGCATGATGCCCTTGAGCGATGCGTAGCGGACCTGGTTGGCGCCGGTCTGGATCGCGGCGAGGCAGGGCTTCGGAAGCTCGACCACCTCGACGGCGCCGCCCTCGAGCTCGCGCTCGACCTGCAGCGAGCCGTTGGCGCCCTCGGTGTGCAGCACGCCGGTGGCGGAGGGGACGTCCATCAGCTCGGCGAGCATCGGCGGCACGGCCGACCAGTTGCCGTCGTCGGTCATGAGGCCCGTGAAGACGAGGTCCGGGCCCTCTTCCTTGGCGACGGCCGCCAGCACCTTGGCGATGCCCAGCGAGTCGGAGGAGACCGCCTCGTCGTCGTTCACGTGCACGGCCCGGTCGGCACCCATGCCGAGTGCGGTGCGCAGGGCCTGGGTCACGCGGTCCGGCCCGATGGAGACCACGACCACCTCGGTGTCGCCGTCGGCGTCCTTGATGCGCAAGGCCTCCTCGAGGGCGTAGGTGTCGTAGCTGTTGATCTCGAACTTGATGTTGTCTTCCTGGATCCAGGTTCCGTCCGCGTTGACGTCGAGCTTCGCGTCCTGATGCGGAACCTGCTTCAGGCACACCATGACCTTCATGGGGTGTGGCCTCCGGATGGTTCGGGCTAGGGAAGGGGGCGGCTGTCTCTCAGCGCTTTGCTTCTTCTCTATCCGCGGGTGGGGTTCGGGCTTCGCCTGTGGTTCGGTCTACGAGACTGTGGTTCGGTCTTGAGGTCAGGGGCGGGTCCGGTCGGGTGGCGAGAGTCGGGTCGGCTTCCTGCCTCGTCCCCGTCGGGCGGGGCGTGGGCGGTCAGGAGCGGGGCCGGCTCTCGCGGCCTGAGCCGCGTTCGCTGGGTTGCGATTCGAGAGCCCCGTGCAGGGGCTCCGCACAGGGCGCGAAGACCCTACAAGACGGGTCGGGCGATTTCAACGCGGCGAGAGGGGACACGCGGGGGCGTTTCCCGACGTGGAATCCCCGTCTCGATCCGGCGATCGGCCGCCCGCGGCGCCGTCTCGCGCGGCCCCCGTGCGGGCGCGAAAGCCGCCCTAAGCCTGCGCGGGCTATGATATAACGCCTGCACTCGGAGCTCCCGTCCACTGGAGGCGCAAGCCCATGTCCTCGTTCCGCCCCGCACGCCGGGTCGCCCGGCTTCCGGTCGCACTGGTCTCGATCCTGGCCGTCCTCTTCTCCGCACCGGCAGTGTGGGGCGAGGACGACAAGAAGAAGGACGGACGACCCACGGAGATTCCCTACGACACCCCGGGAAACATCCCCCAGCTGAGCCCGGACTACCGCCAGACCAGCCACAAGGTCGTGCTCATCACCAACGACTCGATCAGCCCGCGCTCGGTGCAGCTGAAGGAGGGCCAGCTCGTGGCCTGGATCAGCTACTCGATGAGCCCGAGCCAGATCGTCTTCGAGCGCGAGGTGGCGCGCGACATGATCTGCCACAGCCTGGTCAACTTCTCGATCGTCGAGGACGAGCTGAAGTCCGCCACGATCCATCCCGGCGAGTTCGCGAGCTTCTGCCAGCTCAAGCCCGGGCGCTACGAGTACATGGTGAAGCGGGTCGACGATGCCATGAGCAACCCGCACAACCGCGCGGCCGACCGGCTGCGAGGCGAGATCATCGTCGGGGACCGGGGCAAGGAGGGCTAGGCTCCGGTCGGGCCCTGCTACACGCCCATGAAGCTCAGGAACATCTCCAGCGAGGTGACTCGCAGGAAGGGGTTCGAGCGCTTCTGCTCGCCCAGGGTCGACTGCGGCTCCGCCGAGTAGAGGTGTCCCGGGTAGAGGACGGTCTCGTCGGGTAGCTGCTTCAGCGTCGTGTTGAGGCTGTGGTACATGTCCTCGGGATTGCTGCCGGGCAGATCCACGCGCCCGCAGCTGCCCAGGAAGAGGGTGTCGCCGGATACCAGCTGCCCCGCGCGGCCGGACTCCTCCACCAGGAAGCACTGGGAGCCGGGCGTGTGGCCCGGCGTGTGCAGGAAGCGCGTGCGGATGGGGCCGAGCTCCAGGCTGTCGCCGCCCTCGTGGACGGCGAGGTCGCTGCGGGAGACCCCGGTGACCTGGACCAGTCCATCGGCTTCGTGCTCGTTCACGTGGATCTTGCAGGGGTTGCGCTCCATCAGACGATCGAGGCCCTCGATCGACTGGCCGAAGAGCGCGCCGCCCACGTGGTCCTGGTGGTAGTGGGTCACCAGGGCACCGACGACGGTCATGTCGTCGGCCTCGGCCTGGTCGAGCAGTGCGTCGACCTCCCAGGCCGGGTCGACCACCAGCGCCTCGCGCGTGCTGCGGCTGCCCAGCAGGTAGGCGAAGTTGGCCATCTGGCCGACGGGGGTCTGGCGGAAGTAGAGGTCGCTCTCGGTGGGCAAGGTGGGCTCCTGGGACTGCCGGGGTCGGTCGCTAGAGACGGACCTGCAGGGTGCCGCCTTCGACCCGGACGGGAAAGGCCCGGACCGAGCAGGACGGCTCGTCCAGGCAGCGTCCGGTGGCGCTCTCGAACGCGTAGGCGTGCAGCGGGCAGATCACCAGATCGCCGTCGAGCATGCCCTCGGTGAGACTGCCCCCCGCGTGCGGACAGGTGTCGTCGATTGCGAAGAATCGCTCCCCGGAGCGCCCGTAGCAGAGTCGCACCCCGGCCACGAGGCGGCCGTGGAGCTTCTCGTCGGGAAGCTCGGCGGCGTCGCCGAGGTCGTGCCACGCCGTTCCCGGCGCGGTGGCGTCCTCTCCCCCGGCCACCGCTCAGACTTCCCCGATGATCTTGTCCAGCCAGTCGTGCAGGACGTCGAAGACCTCGTTGCGGATCTCCTCGTCGTTGCGCAGCGACCGCTTGGGAGCCTTGAAGTTGTGGTCGGCCTCCTCGCACACGTGCAGCCGCGTCGACGCACCCACGCCGCGCAGGGTGTCGCGCAGGGTGTCGACGTCACAGCGGCGGTCCCGGGTGCCCTGGACGAAGAGCATGGGCGAGGTGATCCGGTAGAGGCTCTCGACCTGGGCCTTCTCGGGCCGGTCCTGGGGGTGCAGCGGGTAGCCGAGCGCGAAGAGGCCGGCGAGGCGCAGCCGTGCCGTGGCCAGCTGGGCGGCCACCCCGGCGCCGGTGCCCTTGCCGCCCAGCACCAGGTGCGCGGGCGCCTGGCTGGCGTCCCGTCCGAACACCGAGAGCGCGGCCCGGAAGCCGCGGTCCATCACGTCCATCGAGTCGGTGCCGCTCTTCTTGCCCGCTTCCCCGAACGGAAAATTGAATCGCAGTGTCAAGAACTTGCGTTCGGTGAGGCGCTCGGTGATCTCGCGGATGACCGGATCGTCCATGTTGCTCGCCGAGCCGTGGGCGAGGGCGACGGCGACGCGAGAGCCGGTGGGCCACCACTCGGGGATCCCGAGCACGGTGGTGATCTCCTCGACGCCGGCGACGGGCTCGGGGAGTCGCACCTTGATCTCTTCGAATCGCGGCGACTGCTCGACCACCAGGCCCCTCCGGGGGAGTGCTCGCGAGAAATTCGGCGGTAGAGTACGAAACTGAGCCTGGAAGGCTCGCGAGCCTTCCATAAGTCTTCGGAGTTGCTTTGGAAAAAGTTCTGGTGACCGGGGTGGCGGGAGGTCTGGGGAAGCTCCTCGCGCGTCGCCTGGCCGAGCGCTACGAGGTGACCGGCGTCGACGTCGAACGCTGGCGTAGACACCCCCCCGGGATCGAGACCCACGTCGTCGATCTCCGCAAGCGACGCTTCGAGGACATCGTGCGCACGATCCGGCCCCACGCGGTGGTGCACCTGGGCTTCGTTCGGCACTTCCGGGCATCGGATCGCGAGCGCCACTCGATCAACGTCGGGGGGACGCGCTCGCTCCTCGATCACTGCGTGAAGTACGGCGTCGAGCGACTGGTGGTCCAGTCGAGCGGGTACGTGTACGGCGCGCTTCCCGAGAACCCCTACGAGCTGGACGAGGAGGCGCCGCTCTCGGCCAGTCGCAACTATCCCGAGATCCGCGACCTGGTCGAGGTGGATGCCCTCGTCTCCGCGAACATCTGGCGCCGGCCCGAGATCCGGACCAGCCTCCTGCGTCCCGTGAACGTGCTGGGCCCCCGCGTCCCGAGCACCGTTCGCGAGTACCTGCGCCAGCGCCGGGTTCCCACCGTGCTCGGCTTCGACCCGATGATGCAGTTCATCCACGAGGACGATCTGGCCGAGGCGTTCGCGCTGGCGGTCGAGCACGGCCTCCAGGGTGTCTTCAACGTGGTCGGCTCCGGGGAGGTGCCCATCCACACCGCCATCGAGCAGACCGGAGGGACGGCCTGGCCGATTCCGGACCCGCCGGCTCGCTGGCTGTTTGCGCGTCTGTTCCGCTACGGAATGATCCCCTACCCGGCGGGGCTGCTCGACTTCCTCAAGTACCCGGTCTCGCTCGACGGACGCCGCTTCGTGGAGGCGACGGGCTTCCGCTGCAAGTACGGTCTACCCGAGATCTTCGACGGCATCCGGAACTGAGCGGTCGAGACGGAGAACATCCGAGAATGGCCCAGAAGAGCACCCCCGCGAAGGCGCCCCGCCGGAAGCGCGCAGCGCGCCCGAGCCGCGGGGGCTCCGCGGCCCGGCGGGCCCGACCCGTCCGGAGCGCCCCGACCCGTCCGCGCGGCCACATGGCGACCGTCGCGGACCTGGTCGGCGCCTTCCAGCCGATGGCGGTCCGCCGTCTGCAGCAG
>JANQSB010000051.1 GCA_028284295.1 Myxococcota bacterium
CAGCCATGCAGCCGATCGCCAGCACGACGAAGCTCGCGTAGTGCTGCTCGTACTGCAGGTAGCGGACCTCCACGATCTCGCTGCGCTCGAGCTGGTCGATCTCCTCGACGACCTCGGCCAGGGCGTCGGCATCGGCGGCGTGGAAGTAGCGGCCGGAGGTGTGGTCGGCGATGGCCTGGAGGGTCTTCTCGTCCATCTCGACGAAGGCGCGCTGCAGGGCCACCGAGCCATTGGGCAGACGCACCGGCACGGGCGCCCAACCGGTCCGCCCGGCACCGATCGTATAGACCTTGATGCCGTGTGCCTGGGCGAGCTCGGCGGCCTGCATCGGCGTGATGTCGCCGGAGTTGCTGACGCCGTCCGTCAGGAGGATCGCGACCTTCGAGCGCACCTCCTGATGGCGCAGTCGCTCCACCGCGAGCGCGAGACCTTCTCCCACCGCCGTACCGTCCTCGGAGCGTTCCGTCACGATCTCCTGCTGCTCGAGGATGTTGAGGAGGTTGCCGTGATCTCCCGTCAGCGGACAGGCTCCATCCGCGTATCGCGCGAAGCTGACCAGGCCGATCAGGTCGTCGCTGCGGCCGGGCATCTCGACGAACTCGCGAAAGACGCGCTTCACCACGTCCAGCCGGCTGGCGCTGGCGTCGCCCTCCACGAAATCCCGGGCCTGCATCGAGCCCGAACGGTCGACCACCATCGCGATGGCGATGCCCTCCCGGTGGACCTTGCTGCTGGCATCGCCGGTGCGGGGCCCGGCCAGCGCGATCGCGAGCGCGACGACCGCCAGGGCCAGCAGTCCGGCCGGCAACGACGAGAGGCGAACGCGCAGCGAGCGCGGGCCGTCGTCGAGCAGCGACAGGCTCGACCAGGTCACCGACGAAGGCAGTCGGGACGCGAGCCACCAGGTGGGAAGCGCGAGCAGACCCACCGCGAGGAAGAGCGGATCGCGAAGCTCGAGACCGAAGAGCTCAGGCATCGCGCTCCTCCCCGGTCTCCTCGAGGAAACGCTGGGCGAGCGCCACGTGGGCACCGATCCCCGCCTCGTCGGGCAGACGATGGGCGAACTTCACCAGGTCGGCACCGCCCAGGAACTCCTCCAGCAGCTCCCGGTGGGCCCGGGCCAGGTCGGGCGAGCGCGACAGGTCCTCGAGGAACTCGTCCGTGGTCTGCTCGGGCGAGTGCAGGCCGAAGCGATCCTCCAGGTAGCGGCGGACGATGCCCGACAGCGCGACGTAGAACGCATCGACGGCCGCTGCGTCCTCGGGCGAGGGCCGCGGGCCGTAGAGCAGCGCATCGAGCTCGCCCCGAGCGACCTGGTAGGCGGAGCGCTGGCGCTCGCGGGCGCGGCTCTCCGCCAGGCGGCGGAGCGCGAAGGGAGCGAGCGCGGCGAGCACCGCCACGCCCGCCAGCAGCCAGGGCCAGACGGGTCCACCGGGCCCCTGCAGCGGACCCAGCTCTCCGCGCGCCGGCATCAGCTCGAGCCCGGCATCCGAAGGAAGCACGCTCGCCACCTCGAAGGCCAGACGCTCGGTGAGAAGCTCGTAGGCGTCCTCGCCGTCCGGGCTGGGCGGACGACCGGGACGCCGGTCGACGAACTCGATCAGCAGCGGCGGGATGCTCTGGGACCCGGATCGGGAGGCCTGCAGGGTGTAGCGCTGGCGGGCCACGGTGCGGCCGTCGGCGTCGATGCGCTCGGAGGGGGCGAAGTCGACGACCGCGAAGCGGTCGAGCGCCTCGCCGAACTCCGGCATCAGCAGCTCGACGCCGTCCTCGGCGACGACCTCGAGCTCGAGCTCGAGCGGGTCACCG
>JANQSB010000055.1 GCA_028284295.1 Myxococcota bacterium
CGGAAGGGCGCGTCAGCGGGCCGCGGCGAAGCGCTGGAAGAGCTCGGCGGGCACCGCGGGGTCGGTCGGCGGGATCCGGGCCAGCGCCGGGGCGTGACGACGGCCGTGGTGGGCATGCGCGACCCCGACCATGTCGACGACAACCTGGCGCTGGCCCGGATCCCGCCGACCGACCCCGCGGTGCCCGCCGAGCTCTTCCAGCGCTTCGCCGCGGCCCGCTGACGCGCCCTTCCGCGAACGACGCCGGTCGAATCCAGGCGCGGCTCAGCCCAGGAAGCGGCGCAGCGGCGAGTCGAAGACCCAGCGGACGAGCCGATCCAGCGCCGCGTCGCGGCTCGCCGTGTAGGGATAGAAGCTGCGCGCCTGCTTGCCTCCGAAGCGGTCCGAGAGGATCGGCAACGCGTGGCAGTAGCTCTTGAGCCCGCTCTCGCCGTTGACCTGGCCCACGCCGCTGTCCTTCAACCCGCCGAAGGGTGCCTCGGGACACCCGTAGGTGACCGTCATGTCGTTGACGCAGACCCCTCCCGCCTCCAGGCGCCGCGCGAGCTCGGTCGCCTTGTAGGGATCCTGGGTCCAGACCGTCGCCGAGAGGCCGTAGCGGGTGTCGTTGGCCAGGCGAAGCGCCTCTTCCTCGTCCCGCACGCGCATGATCGGCAGGATCGGGCCGAAGGTCTCCTCGCGCATGATCCGCATCTGGTGGTCGACATCGGTGAGGACCGTGGGCTCGTAGTAGAGCCCGGCGAGCTCGGGATTGCGCCGACCGCCGGCCCGCAGCGTGGCACCGCGGTCCACCGCGTCCTGGACGTGCTGCTCGATGACTTCGAGCTGGCGATCCCAGAAGATCGCACCGAGATCGAACTCCCCGCTGGCGCCCTGACGCAGCTCGCCGACCCGTCTCAACACCTCGTCCGTGAAGGCCTCCGCGACCTCGTCGACCACGTACACCCGCTCGGTACCGCAGCAGTACTGGCCCGTGTTCATGAAGGCACCGGCGAGTGCACCCGCCGCGGCGCTCTCCACGTCGGCATCGGCACAGACGATCATCGGGTCCTTGCCCCCCAGCTCGAGGGTGCAGGGGATCAGCCGCTCGGCGCACGCCGCGGCGACCTTGCGTCCGGTGGCGACGCTGCCCGTGAAGCAGACCTTGTCGACCCCGGACTCGCAGAGGGCGGCACCGGTCTCGCCGTCGCCCGTGAGCAGCTGCAGCACGCCCTCGGGTACGCCCGCGTCGCGGAAGATCTCGACCGCCAGCGCGCCGGCGTGCGGCGCGACCTCGGAGGGCTTCAGGAGCACCGCGTTGCCGGCGACCAGGGCCTGGGCCGTCGGGTTCACGGTCAGGATGAAGGGGCCGTTCCAGGGGGTGATCACGCCGACCACTCCGAGCGGGCGGTACACCACCTGGAGTCGCTTGGCGAAACGGAGCAGGCCGTGCAGCCGGCGCTTCTCCGGCCGCAGGAAGCGCGGCGCTCGACGCCCGTAGTAGGAGAGCACGTCGCAGCTCGCGAAGATCTCCATGGACAGGGCCTCGCTGCGGGCCTTGCCGGTCTCGGCGAGGACGGTCTCGATGATCTCCTCCCGTCGGGCGATCACCAGCTTGAGGGCGCGCTGGAGGACGCGGGCCCGCTCCTCGACGGGCAGCGCCGCCCACGCGGGCTGGACCTTGCGCGCCCGCTCGAGGGCCTGCTTCACGTCGTCAGCGGTCTGGACCTCGATCTCGCCGATCGGTTCGAGGGTCGAAGGGCTGAGCTGCGCGAGGCGGCGGCGCGCACCGACGGGCGTCTCGACGGGATTCACGATGGCCATGGGGGCGGGGCTCCGAGTCTCTTGGGCGTGGGTCTCGTCGTGCGGGTCTCGTGGCGTCACCGGATTCTACAGCGACCCGCGACCGCCGCTGGGGGCGCGGCGGCCGCTGCGGGCCCGACCCAGTAGAATGTCGCCCGTGAGTCCCCGGGATCACGAGATCACCGAGCTGCTGAATCGCGCGCCGGAGTCCCCCGACGAGACGCCGATGTCGGGAGAACGACTCTGGGAGCTGGTGTATCCCGAGCTGCGCAAGCGCGCCAAGGCCATCTACCGGGGGGAGGCACCGGGCGGCACGCTGTCGGCGACGGCGATCCTCAACGAGGCCTACGTCCGACTCGCCTCCTCCGAGCCCCGCGAGTGGAGCGACCGCCAGCACTTCTATGCGGTCTCGTCGGGCATCATGCGCAACGTGCTGATCGACCACGCGCGGGCCCGCAGCGCCGCCAAGCGCGGCGGCGGCGCCACGCGGCAGACCCTCGACGAGAACGTCTTCCCGTCGCAGAACGCCGACGAAGAGGGCTTCCGGGCCGCTCAGGAAGCCCTCGACCGGCTGGCCGAGAAGCACGAGCGGGCGGCGCTGGTGGTGGCCTTGCGCGTCTTCGGCGGCCTGACGGTCGCCGAGGTCGCGAAGGAGCTCGGGGTCTCCGAGCGAACCGCGAAGGCGGACTTCATGATCGCGAAGGTCCGCCTCCGGGAGCTGCTCGCATGATCGGCGGCCCGCGCCGGCTTCGGCGCGGGCTCGCCTTCAGGCGCTGAGCACCACGTCGAGGTTCGGCGTGTGCTCGGCCAGCGTCTTGCGGGAGCGGAACAGGCTGATCTTGACCGCCTGATTCGACTTGCCGAGCTCCTCGGCGACCTCGCGGGTCGAGCGGCTCTCGCCGAACTTCAGCCGGAAGACCTGGCGCTGGGGCTCGGAGAGCTCGGTCTCGGCGACGTCGAGACAGCGGCGCAGCACGCGGCTGGCCTCGACCTGCCGGTCCGGCGGCGCATCGGGGGAGCCGAGCTCCACGGCTTCGGGCTCGTCGATCGAGACCATCGGGACCGTCTTGCGGCGGAAGCGTCGACAGACCTGGTTGTGGGCGATGCCGAACATCCAGGTGAGGAGCGTCGAGCGACCCTGGAACGAGGCCAGCGAGCGATGCACCTGGAGAAACACCTCCTGGGTGACGTCCTCGGCCTCGGCGGGGTCGCCGAGCCGCTTCAGCGCGAAGCCGTAGATGCGGCCGCGGTAGCGCGTATGGAGCGACTCGAAGCAGCCTTCCTGGCCGAACAGGATTCCCTGGACGAGGTCGGCGTCGTCCCAGTCGCGGGGATCGGATTCGGGAAGCGTGTAGGTGTCGATCTCTGCACATGCCATCTGAGGTTTCCTTCCGCCCCTCCCAGGGGCCCGGCGACCGGAGGTTTGGGTGGCCGCTCACCCTGCAGAGCGGGAGGGGGGCGCAGATGGGGCAACGAAAGATCGCCGGGGCGCAAAAAAGTGATCCAGGACCCGGTTGACCCCGCGGGGCACATCGGTGGGCCCGGAGGCGTCAGCGGGAGGCGCGCCAGTCCTCGGCGGTGACCGCCCATCGTTCGTGGTCGCGCCAGCGGCCGGCGACCTTCAGATAGCGGGGCGAGAACCCCTCTTTTCGGAAGCCGGCTCGCCGCGCCAGCGCGATCGATGACCGGTTGTCGGGCTGGATGTTGGCCTCGACCCGATGCAGGCGCAGTCGTCCGAAGGCGTAGCGAAGCAGCAGGCCCATCCCCGCGGCCATGTGTCCTCTTCCGGTGTGGGGAACGGCCCCCCAGTACCCGAGGTAGGCACCGTTGAGGGCGCCGCGCGTGATCTCGCCGAGCGAGAAGTAGCCGAGCAGCTCTTCGTCCCCCCGCCCGTCACGGCCCCACAGCAGGAGTCGGCGGCGCCGGGGGTCGGACTGCGCGAACTCGCGGAACCCGTCCCGGGTCGTCGGGGGCGAGACCCAGGGACGATGCAGCCGACGACTTCGGCGAGTCGCTGCCAGGAACGCCTCCTCGTCGGTCATGCCGAGCTCGCGCAGGCCCAGCTTCATGCGGAAGCCCTCAAGTAGACGGTCGCGTCCGGACGATGCGTCGCGTTGAAGTCGGGGCCACGCGCTCCTCAACCCCTCCCCGAGAGAGGGAAACAACCATGTCGAATCCCCGGTTCACGGGCCTTCTCCTGCTGCTCACCGGCGTTCTCGTCCTGATGGGAAACACCATGGACGTGCTGCCGCCCGAGGCCTTCTGGGCGGGCCTGATGACCTACCCCATCGGAGGGTATCTGTTCTTCATCGGGAGCCGCCGTGCGATCGATCGCGCGGAGACGCGTCACGCCCAGAAGCTGAACCCGCGGCTCGCGAACGACGCCGGGGAGGCGCATGCGCGACTCCAGGAACGCAGCGCTCCCAACCCCAACGCACCCGAGACCGCCCTGCCCTCCTTCCAGGCCCGCCCCCCGGCGGCCGAGATCGAGAGCGAGGTCGCCGCGGCAGCCACCAGCTCCGAGCCGCTCGCGCTGCACGAGCTGCCGCCGGAGGACGAGACCGAAGACTTCGAGGTCGGGACCGACGTCTCGTTCCCCATCGAGGTCCAGGAGCAGCGGAGCATCGCGGACCAGCTCGAGAAGCTGAGCCGCCTGCAGGAGCAGGGGATCATCAGCGCCGAGGAGTACGCGGTCGCCAAGGCCAAGCTGCTCGGCTGAGTCGCTCCCGGGCAGACCCGCATCGACACGGCGAGCCGAGAGGGCTTTCCGGGCGCCCGGACCGTCGCGAGACGCCCCCTGGAGTCCCGGACTGGACGCTGAAAGCCGGTTCACTAAAGTGACCGGGTATTCAACCTCCAGCCCGGAGCTCCCATGGCCGCATCCTCCCCCGAAGCCACCGAATCCCCCGCCAGCGCGGAGCCCCGCGCACGCGCCCGCGAGGCCCGTCGCGTGGCACTCCTCGAGACCGCGGAGCAGGTCTTCGCAGAACGTGGTTTCGCAGGAGCCACGATGGCGGAGATCGCTTCCCGTGCGGGCTACTCGGCCGGCAACCTGTACAACGTCTTCGACGGCAAGGATGCGCTGTTCGAGGAGATCCTGGCGACCCGGGGAGACGAGGTTCTCGAACTCGTTCGCAATGCCATCCAGGGGAGCGAGGATCTGGCCTCCACCGTGGATGCCTACGTGGACGCCACCCTGGACCTCGTCGAGCGATACCGGGGCTTCTTCAACCTCCTCAGCCAGGCCGCCCCCGACTTCGACTGGCATGGCGAGCCCTCGAATCCCCGGGCGGTCCACCTGCGCAAGCAGCTGGACGACGACCTGGATCGCTTGTTCCTGCGCGCGATGGAGCGGGGAGAGCTGCCCCGTGGCAATCCCCAGCCCTACGCCCGGCTGCTGCAGGGCACCCTGAATTCGCACATCGCCCACTGGGTTCGCACGGGTGGAGACCGCGAAGCGCTGTGGGGAAGTGCCAACGATCTGCGCAGGATGCTCCGACGCGGAATGGGGTTGCCCGTCTAGCCGGCAGACCGTGCGCGGCGGGCCGTGGGCAGGGCGAGGGTGCAAATCGTGCGGCCCGGGTAACCGATGACCCTGCCCGACATCGAAGCGGCAACCCACCGAGGTCTCCCGCCCCTTCCATGTCCCCGGCCGCCCGCGACCGACTCGAGCTCGTCCACTCCGACGAGCCACATGCCGAGAGCTTTGCGCGGGACGTCGAAGCGGGACTGACGGCATCTCCCAAACGCCTCTCCTGTCACTGGTTCTACGACGAGACGGGCTCGCAGCTCTTCGAGGCCATCTGCGAGCTGCCCGAGTACTACCTGACCCGTTGCGAGCGCAGCATCCTCGAGAAGCACGCACCGGAGATCGCCGCGCGCTTCGATGCGCCGGTGACCCTCGTCGAGCTGGGCAGTGGCAGCGCCTCCAAGACCCGGCTCCTGATCGAGGCCTTCCTCGAACGACAGGGCGGGCTCGTGTTCGCGCCGATCGACATCTCGCAGTCCATGCTGCGCGAGAGCGCCCACCTGCTGCTCGACGAGTATCCGGAGCTTCGGGTGCAGGCCTTCGCGGGACGCTACGAGTCCGGTCTCGAGCACTTCGCGCGGCGCACCGTGGCGCCGCATCTGACCCTGTGGCTGGGCTCGTCGGTGGGCAACCTGGACCGCCCCCAGGCCGCGCGCTTCCTGCACGGCGTCCGGCAGCGCATGGACCCGACGGACCGCCTGTTGATCGGCATCGACCTGCGCAAGGACGCCGAGGTCCTGGAGCGCGCCTACGACGACGCCGCCGGCGTGACCGCGCGCTTCGACCTGAACCTGCTGGTCCGTGCCAATCGCGAGCTGGGTGCCGACTTCGACCTCGAAGCCTTCCGTCACCGCGCCGTCTGGGAGGAGCTTCCGGGGCGCGTCGAGAGCCACCTGGTCAGCCAGCGGCGGCAGCGGGTGCGGCTGGACGCGCTCGACCTGGAGGTGGACTTCGCCGAAGGCGAGACCATCCACACCGAGAACTCGTACAAGTACTCGGAGGGCGAGATCGAGTGGCTGGCGGAGAACGCCGGCATGCGCCGCGAGGCGGAGTGGCTCGATGCGAACGGTCTCTACAGCCTGAGTCTCTTCTCGCCCCGCTGAAGCGCGCCCTCAGTGGGCCTCGCGCCAGTCGGCCCCGGTGCCGACGTCCACCAGCAGGGGGACGCGAAGAGGCGAGACCTCCTGCATGGTGTCGCGGGCGAGCGTCCGCACCGCGTCGACCTCGCCCTTCGGCACCTCGAGCACGAGCTCGTCGTGGACCTGGAGGATGACTCGCGCGCCGAGCTCCGACCCGGCCAGGGCATCGTCGACGTCCACCATCGCCTTCTTGATGAGATCGGCAGCCGTTCCCTGGATGACCGAGTTGACCGCCATGCGCTCGGCCGCCTGCCGCAGCACGCGGTTCTTCGAAGCGAGGTCGGGCAGGTAGCGACGACGACCGAACAGGGTGGTGACGTACCCCTGCTGCCTGGCGCTCTCGACGGTCTCGTCCAGGAATCGCCGCACGCCCTGATAGCGCGCGAAGTAGGCGCCGATGGTCTCCTGGGCCTCGGCGGCGGCGATCTTGAGCGTGTTCGAGAGCCCGAAGGCCGACGAGCCGTAGATGATCCCGAAGTTCACCGCCTTGGCCCGCGCCCGTTGGTCGTCGCTGACCTCGTCCGGGCGGATGCCGGCCACCTCGGCGGCGGTCCGTCGGTGGATGTCCTCGCCCTTCGTGAAGGCGTCGACCAGGCTCTCGTCGCCCGAGTAGTGGGCCAGGACGCGCAGCTCGACCTGGGAGTAGTCGGCCGAGAGCAGCAGCGATCCCTCCGCGGGCACGAAGGCCTCCCGAACCCGGATCCCCTCCTCGGTGCGGATGGGAATGTTCTGCACGTTCGGGTTCGTGGCCGAGAGACGCCCGGTCGCTGCCCCCGTCTGGTTGAAGGTCGGATGGATGCGCCCCGTCTTCTCGCTGACGAGGGGCGGAAGCGCGTCGATGTAGGTGCTGAGGAGCTTCGAGAGCTTGCGCCACGCGAGCACCAGCGACGGCAGCTCGTGCTCGACGGCGAGCTGCTCGAGCACGCTCTCGGCCGTCGAGTAGCCGGTCTTGGTCTTCTTCAGGGGCGGCAGCTTCAGCTTGTCGAACAGGATGGTGGCGAGCTGCTTGGGCGAGCTGACGAGGAACTCCTCCCCGGCTTCGGCATGGATGCGCTGTTCCAGCCGTCGCAGCTCCTCCCGGTAGTGGTCGGCCAGCTCCGCGAGCTTGGCCTCGTCGACCCGTACGCCGGCGCGCTCCATCCGCGACAGCACCCGTGTCAACGGCATCTCCACGTCGCGGAAGAGGGGCAGCAGGCCGTCCTGCTCCAGACGCTCCGCGAGCAACGGATGCGCCTCGCGGATGGTCTGCACCTGGCCCCCGGCCCAGCTCGACAGCGCGGCCACCTCGAGCTCCCCCGCGGCGACGGCCTTGGCGCCGCGCCCGGCCAGCTCCTCCCAGCCGTCGAGCGAGCGACCGAGGTACTGGGCAGAGATCCCCGACACCTCGGTGATGGCGTTGGGGTCGAGCAGGAAGGCGGCGAGCCGAACGTCGAAGTCCGGCAGCGGCAGGGACACGCCCCGCTCCTCTGCGAGGGACTGCATCTGCTTGACGTCCGCCCCGATCCAGGCCCGGTCCTCGAAGAGTGGCCCCAGGTGCGGTCGCAAGGCGTCGAAGGGCAGCCCCTTCGCGCCCAGGCTCTGCTGCGCGGACTCGTCGGCGAGAGCCAGGTAGAGCGCCTCGTCCTCGCCGCGCGCGAAGGCGAGACCGACGAGCTTCGCATCCACCGCGCTGCCCGCCTCGGCGACGGCGAGACACGCCAGCGGCGACTCGGCCCGCAGCGATGCCAGGGCCTCCTCGAGCTCGGCCGGATCGGCCACCACCTGGACCGAAACGTCGCGGGAGGCCGGAGCCGCCGCGGCTGCCGCGTCGCCACCGTCCTCGGCGTCGAGCGCGGCCAGCAGGCGCGTGAACCCGAGCCGCTGGTAGATCTCGCGCAGCCGGGTCAGATCGGGATCGACTCGCGCGAGGTCGTCGAGCCCGCAGGGCAGCTCGACGTCCTGTCGCAGGGTGGCGAGCTGCTTGGAGAGCTCGGCCTCGCTGCGCTGCTCCTGCAGAGCCTCGCGCGCGCGCTTCGCCTTGACCTCCGACGCGTTGTCGAGCAGCTCCTCGAGGCTCCCCCACTCGAGGATCAGCTTGGCGGCCCCCTTCTCACCGATTCCCTTCACCCCGGGAATGTTGTCGCTGGGGTCGCCGACCAGTGCCCGCAGGTCGAGCATCTTGTCCGGCGGCACGCCGAAGCGCTTCTCGACGTCTGCGGGCTCGTAGCGACGGTCCTTGATGCCGTCGATCAGGGTGACCCGATCGTCGACGAGCTGCATCAGGTCCTTGTCGGTGGAGAGGATGGTCACGGCCATGTCCGACGGGGCCTGCGCGACCAGGGTGCCGATCACGTCGTCGGCCTCGAAGTCCGGCACCTCGAGCAGGGTCACCCGAAAGGCGTCGATCACCTCGCGGACCAGCGGGATCTGGGAGCTCAGGTCTTCGGGCTGCGCATCCCGACCGGCCTTGTAGTCCTCGAAGACGCGCTTGCGGAAGCTGCCCCCGCGCGGGTCGAAGGCCACGGCGATGCAGTCGGGCCGCTCCTCGCGGATCACCTTGCCGAGCATGGTCGCGAAGCCGAGCACGGCGTTGGTCGGCGTCCCGTCGGGCGCGCGAAGACCCGGGATCGCGAAGAACGCGCGGTAGATCGCGTTCGCGCCGTCGATGACCACGAGCTTTCGCGGGGGGGCACTCTTCAAGGGGTCGACCCGACCCGAGGCTATCACACGGCCACGCTACCCTCGGCGCGTGTCCCTGCCTCCCGACCACCCGCTCGCCGGTCGCCGCCGGGCGCCGGCGTTCCGGCCCAGCTTCACGCTGGCGCTCCTCTACCTCGCGGTGTTCTTCGTCGTCTACGCGCTGCTGCTGATCCTGCCCGAGCTGTTGACCGTGCTCCGCGACGTCCCACCGGGACCCGAACAGCAGCAGATCGCGCAGGAGACGGCGCGGCGCAGCTTCGGGCCGAAGGCCGGCTACGCGCTCGGGCTGGCGCTGGCCACCATCTGGGCCGGCGCGCGGCTCCAGGTCCTGCCCGGCCTGCGCCCGCGCTAGCCAGGACGCGTCCGGAGACGCCCGCAAGCGCCCGGATGGAGAAGAGGGCTTCAGGCGACGAGGCGCTTGGCCACGTACGCCTCGACGTCTCCCACCGTGCGCATGCCCTCGGCGACCTCGTCGGGGACCTCGATGTCGAAGGCGTCCTCGATGGCCATCACGAGCTCGACCACGTCCAGGGAGTCCGCTCCCAGGTCGTCCAGGATGTTCGCGTCGGGGCGCATGTCCGCCAGGTCCACGCCCAGCTGCTCGGCCATCAGGGCCCGGACCTTCTCGCTCGTCGCCTCTGCATCACTCATCGGATTCACCCCCCTCGGTCGCCGACGGACTCCGCCGGCGCTGCCCCGATTCCGGACGCCGGTCTTCCATCGTCTCGCGCGTCTCGCGCCGCGTTCCGGCGCGCCGTGCGTCGCTGGTTGCAGGAACTGACTCGGGGTCAGCGGCCCGAGGTTCCCGGTTCAGGGGGGCGCTGTCAAGTAGCCGTCAGGGCTTGGGGGGCTTCAGACCCGCAATCACGAGGGCGAGCGTCTGCTCGTACATGTCCTCGAGAGCGCCCCGACGCAGGCGACGTCGGGCGTCGGTGCTGTCGGACTGGATCACGGCGTTGGCGACGGTCCACAGGATGTTCGACGTCCGCCAGGTATCGCACTCGATCAGCTCACCCCGTGCGACGCCCCGAGCGAGCACCTCGTCGAGGATCGAGAGGCTCTCCTCCCACAAGCGCGAGACCTCGTCGACGACGCTTCCGGGCAGCTCCCCGATCACGCTCTGGTTGTCGATGGCCCAGAAGATCTGGAAGTAGTCCTGGTGGCTCAGCCAGTGGTCCAGGTAGAAGCGACTCAGCTTCTCGAGCGTCTCGGGGGCCGTGCCGCCGGAGGCCGCCGCCTCGCGCATGCGCTCGGTGAAGACCTTGCCGTTGTCCGCCAGGACGGCGACGTAGAGGTCCGCCTTGCTGTCGAAGTAGCGGTACAGGGTGCCCTTGGCGACACCGGCCTTCTCGGCCACTTCGTCGAGATTGGCGGCCATGAAGCCGTCGCGGAAGAACACCTCGCGCGCCGAGTCGAGGATCCGCCTGCGCGACTGCGCCTTGCGTTCCTCGCGCGACTCCTCGCGCGGATCTGCAGCTGCTCCAGGGGGTTGTGACTCGGTCATGACCTCGCCTCGGGGTTGGCCTTCTCCTCTGTCCCGCACCTTCCTGTTCCGGTCCTTTCTCTGTCCGGGCCTTCCTCTGCCCGAGCCTTCCTACCGGCTGCGCGCGGCGCGCGCAAGCATCTCGCCATCCGGCGCATCCTCGCGGTCGGACGCGGCGTGGAGCCGCGCGGTCTCCACGTAGTCGAGGGTGCGCTCGCGCTGGATGGCAAGCTCGTCCGGACGCAGGGTGCGGACGGCCTTCGCTGGAGCGCCGAGGACCAGGGTACGTGCCTCGACGACGGTTCCCGGCGTGACCACCGCGCCAGCACCCACGAGCGCCTCGTCGCCGATGCGCGCCCCGTCGAGCACGATGGCCCCGATGTCCACGGCTGCGAGGTGGGGGACGGCGCGCTCGTGGGCATCGGGG
>JANQSB010000127.1 GCA_028284295.1 Myxococcota bacterium
ACGTTCCGGGGCAGGCGCAGGACGATGTGTCCCGCGAAGCCCGCGCCGGCGCGGCGCGCCGCTTCGAGGATCGCCGGCATCTCGTGGTCCGTCAGGCCCGGGATGATCGGCGCCACCATCACGCCGACGGGAATGCCGGCCTCCGCGAGAGCCGCGATCGCACGCAGCCGCTGCCCGGGGTGCGAGGCGCGCGGCTCCATCGCGCGGTGGAGCTCGGGCGCCAGGGTGGTCACGGAGACGGCGACCGAGACGGCGCGGTGCGCGGCCAGCGCCGAGAGGACATCGATGTCGCGAGCCACCAGCGCGTTCTTGGTGATGATCTGGACCGGGTTGCGGAACTCCGCGAACGCGTGGAGGCAGCGTCGCGTCAGCTCCAGACGCCGTTCGATGGGCTGGTAGGGGTCGGTCACGCCGCTCAGGCCGACGACCTGGGGCACCCAGCGAGGCGCGGCGAGCTCGCGTCGCAGCAGCTCGGGTGCATCTTCCTTGACGAGGATGCGCGACTCGAAGTCGAGCCCGGACGAGAAGCCCAGGTACTCGTGCGTGGGTCGCGCATAGCAGTACGCGCAGCCGTGCTCGCAGCCCCGGTACGGATTGAGGCTCGTGTCGAAGCCGACGTCGGGGCTCTGGTTCCGGGCCAGGGCTGTCCGGGTCGGGTCCCGCAGGTAGACGGTGCGGGGCCCGGAACGATCGGCGTCTTCCGGGTCGTCCTCCGGCTCGTAGGACAGCCGCTCGAAACGGTTCGCCGGATTGGCGACCGCGCCGCGGCCCCGGATCTCCGAGCGGGGACCGGGGCCGGAGCCGGCTGGCCGCGAGGGCATGGCGTGTTCCAGGGGGGGCTGCACGTCGCGTGCTCTCCTGACGAGAGGCGAAAATAAGACGAAAACTGGCTTCGCGCAAGTTCCGCCCGGGCCGCTTGCCGGTAAGCTTGCCCAGGCGACGGAGCTCCACGGAAGCCCGCGAAAACAGGGAGGAGAAGGCCCTTCATGGACGTCGATGCCCGCCCCGGAATCCCCAACGGCTGGTACGCGGTGGCCTGGAGCCGCGACCTCGCGGTCGGCGAGGTCAAGCGCGTTCGCGCCTTCGAGGAGGAGCTCGTCGTGTTCCGCACCCGCTCAGGCAAGGCGCGGGTGCTCTCCGCCTACTGCTCGCACCTCGGCGCGCACCTGGCCGAGGGCGGGCGGGTCGCGGGTGAGCGCGTGCGCTGTCCCTTCCACGCCTGGGAGTACGATGGCGAGACGGGGGAGTGCGTCTCGATCCCGTACTGCGCCCGGGTTCCCCAGGGCGCACGGCAGCGCGCATGGCCGGTGGACGAGGTGAACCACATGATCATGGTGTGGCACCACGCCGAGCAGAAGCCACCCGCCTGGCACCTCGCCCCCTGTCCCCACTTCGACGATCCGGACTGGTCGGATGTCCGTCGCTTCGAGGTGGAGGTTCCCGTGCACGTGCAGGACATGGCCGAGAACAACATGGACCCGGTCCACTTCCGCTACGTGCATGCGATGACCGACGTGCCCGACCAGGAGATCTCCTTCGAGGAGAACGGCCGGGTGCTCAAGGCCGTCAGCTACAGCCAGCAGGAGACGCCCTTCGGGACCTTCGACATGCAGCTGCTCCGGGAGTCGGAGTGCATCGGGCACGCCACGGTCGAGAGTCGCGGCATCCCCACCGTGGGGCTGTTCATGTTCTCCTCGACGACGCCGCTCGATCGACATCACTCGATCTCCCGGTGGGCGCTGGTCGGGACCAACAATGCCATCGACGAGGCCGGCGAGGAGTGGATCGCGCGGATCACCGGAGGCGTCGAGGACGACCGACGCATCTGGAGCAACAAGATCCACCGCAAGGATCCCGTCTTCTGCGAGGCCGACACCTATCTGGTCGAGTTCCGGAAGTGGGTCCAGCAGTTCTACTCGCCCGGTCAGCAGCCGGGTGTCCGTCCCGCCGAGTAGTCCGCCGGGCACGGTTCGCGCGTACGCGAAGCGGCTAAGCTCGCAGGGGAGTCTCTGGGGGGAGAGGTGATGGCGGGTTCCCGCGAGCAGTGGAACAGCAAGGCCGGGTTCATCCTGGCGGCCGTGGGCTCGGCGGTCGGGCTCGGCAACATGTGGCGCTTCTCGTACCTGACCGCGGAAGGCGGGGGCGCCGCCTTCGTGATGCTCTACATCGCCTTCACGCTCGCGGTCGGTCTGCCCGTGCTGCTCGCCGAGCTCACGCTGGGTCGCGGATCCGGCAAGAGTCCGATCCAGGCGCTCGCCCACTTCGCCAACGCCGCGAGCGCGAGCCGGGCCTGGAGCGTCCTGGGTGCGATCTTCGTCGCAGCGGGATTCCTCATCCTGGCCTACTACGGCGTGATCGCGGGCTGGACCCTCCGCTACGCGGGCGAGGCGGTGCTGGGCTTCGGCCCGGACACCGGGGCGCTCTTCGGCCGCATCTCGGAAGGGGCGACCGCCTTCGTCTTCCACATGGTCTTCATGGGGTTGACGATCAGCATCGTGATCGGGGGAGTCGGCGCCGGCATCGAACGGGTCTCGCTGATCGCGATGCCGGCCCTCTTCGTGCTCGTGATCGGGATCGCCGGCTACGCGGCCACCCTCGACGGCTCGGGCGCCGGCTACGCCTACTACCTGAATGCCGACCTGGGGAACGCCCTCACCGTTCCGATCTTCGTCGATGCGGCCGGCCAGGCCTTCTTCTCGCTCAGCCTCGGGATGGGCGCCATGCTCACCTACGCGAGCTATCTCAGCCGGGACGACGATCTGCCGGCCGAGAGCGCGATCATCGCCACCGCGGACTTCGGCGTCGCCTTCCTGGCCGGGCTGATGGTCTTCCCGCTGATCTTCGCGTTCGGCCTGCAGGACGACGTCAGCGGCAGCACCGTGGGGGCGCTCTTCGTCGCGCTGCCGAAGGCCTTCGCGAGCATGGGCGACGCGGGGCGCGTCGTCGGCCTGCTCTTCTTCCTGGCGCTGCTCGTGGGAGCCCTCACCTCCGCGATCTCCCTGCTGGAGGTGGTGGTCTCCGCCGCGATGGACGGGCTGGGGTGGGGTCGGGTCCCCGCTGCGTTGGTGGCGGGCGTGTCGATCACGGCGCTGGGTGCCGGCGCCGCCTGGTCGACCGAGGTGCTGGGGGTGATGGACAGCGTCGCCAACAACCTGTTCCTGGTGGGTGGTGGACTGGGGCTCGCGGTCTTCGTCGGTTGGGTCATGCCGGATCCGATCGGTGAGGCCCGGGCGGGCGGGCAGCAGGGCTGGCTGGGGCTGTGGCTCTTCCTGCTCCGCTTCGCGGTGCCCGTCGCCCTGATCTTCGTGCTCTGGAACTCGGTCCCATCGACCTGGGCGCAGCTGGTCGCCCTGTTCGCCGGCTAGCAGGCGAGCGGACTCGCTTCTGCTACGGGATCACGCCGGCGCGGCGGCTCCGGGCCAGGGCGGCGATCGCCTCGGTCCTGCGCAGGGCGTCCCGAATCTCCGCGGCGAAGTCCTCGCGGCGCGCCACCAGCTCGTCGCCGCCCTCGGTGAGCCCGCGGTTGCGCGCCAGCCGGATCGCCGTCTGGAACAGGACCTTCGAGATCGACGATCCGCTCTGGATCCGACGCTGGAGCAGGCGCTGCCGTCCCAGGGCGAGACAGGCGTCGAGGAAGCGGGCCTCGTCGAAGCGTTCGGCGACCTCCCAGCGCGTCAGGGTCTCGCTCACGATCTCGTAGCTCTCGAGGAAGGGGCGCAGGGTGCGGTGGGCACTGAAGGGGCGCATGCGCTGAACCATGCCGTGGATGGCTTCCGGGCCTTCCTCGAGGCGCTCCTCCCAGAGAGGGTCCTGCAGCTGCATCTCGCGGCGGATCTCCGCCCGGAAGGCGTCCTTGCCCGCGAAGAAGAACTCGAACTTGAACAGGTCGCGCAGTCCCAGGGTCTCGTCCAGGAAGGAGGCGACGGGCTCGCCGTCGCTGGGACGGACCTCCGCGGCGCGAAGCAGCGCCAGCTCGCAGATCGCGGGCGTCACGAAGAAGTGGATGACGGTGTTCCGGTAGTAGGAGGCCGTCAGCTCCTGCTCGCGGTCGACGAGGTACACGGCGTCCGGCCCCTCGTCGAAGCAGTTGACGACCCCGCACTCGACCAGGCTCTCGAGCGTGGCCCGCACCCCGTCGTCCGTGCGCAGGAAGTCGAGCGCCGTGGTGGCCGGGCGCTTCCGCTCCTCTACGGTGTCGAGCAGGTTCTTCATGCTCGTGCGAACCTCGCTGACCGTGACGGCCCGGTCTCCCCAGCCCAGGAGGGCCAGGGTGACCAGCGAGATCGGCGTGATGGGCGTGACCTGGTTGATCCGGACCGACACCTCGAAGGCGAGCTTCTGCAGCGCCAGCTCCTCTTCGTCGGGCGCGGGGTGCCGGTCCGGCTGGGGCGGACCCAGCTGCTCTCGCAGGGAGACGGGGTCACCGAAGCGGATGTGGATCTCTCCAGAGCGACGCCGGAACCCACCCAGGAAGCCCACGAACCATCCGAAGCTCTCGGCCTGCTTGGTCGCCCCACGCGCCTCGGCGGAATAGGAGCCGACCTCCTGGATCAGGTCGTAGGCGATGGAGACCGGGATCAGGTAGACGTCTTCGCTCTTGCCCCGGCGGAACGCGTCGACCACGTAGGCGAGTAGCCCGAAGCGCGGGGGCAGGAGCTTGCCCGAGCGCGAGCGGCCGCCTTCGATGTACCACTCGAGCGTGAAGCGCTTCTCGATCAGGTAGTCGACGTAGCTCCGCAGCACGTGCTTGTAGATCGGGTTGTCCTTGAAGCTGCGGCGGATGAAGAAGACGCCGCTGCGGCGGACGAGCGGACCGACCGGGAAGAAGTTCATGTTGATGCCGCCCGCGGTGTGGTGCGGCGGCAGGTCCTGCTCGTAGAGCATGTACTGCAGGACCAGATGGTCGAGATTCGACTTGTGGGTCGGCAGGAAGACCACCGGGTGGCGCTGGGCGAGCTTGGCGATTCCCTTGAGCTTCTCGCGGTCGTACTGCAGCGACTCGCTGTAGCTCCGGGTGTAGATCTTGTGGATCAGCATCGCGGCCAGGTCGATCACGAAGTGGCTGTGGGCGGCGGCGATCTCGCGCAGGTAGCGGTGGGCCTTGCGGCCGGCCCTCGCCGAGCTCAGTCCCGCTTCGCCGGCCAGGCGGCGCAGCTCGCCGCGAAAGGCGGGCCGCTCGAGGATCTCCTCGTCGACGAGGCGGGGCACCTTGTAGCGTGCTCCGCGGACCGCGCGCTCCGCTCGCTCGAGCGCCAGGGCGGCCATGCGCGCCACGAAGTCGGCCAGTCCCCCGGTCTGTCCCGCGTCGGTGCCGCCCGCGTCCCGCCAACGGGTCCGCAGCTCCGAGGCGAGCGCGGGCTCGCCCGCCACCACGCGGCAGCGATCCCGGGTCCGGGCCAGGGTCCACAGCTGTCG
>JANQSB010000129.1 GCA_028284295.1 Myxococcota bacterium
GCCAGGGTGAGCTCCTGCTGCAGCTCGCAGAGCCTGCGATAGGTGCCGTTCGGCAGCGCCAGCAGCTCCTGGTGGGTGCCGTGCTCGACGAGGCGCCCCTCCTCGACGACGAAGATCCGGTCCGCGCGCCGGAGGGTCGACAAGCGGTGGGCGATGGCGAACACCGTCCGCTCCGCCACCAGGCGATCCAGTGCCTCCTGGATCTTGTACTCGGTCTCCGTGTCGACGCTGCTCGTCGCCTCGTCGAGGATCAGGATGCGCGGGTCGTGCAGGATCGCGCGCGCGATCGAGATGCGCTGGCGCTCGCCGCCCGACAGGGTGTGACCCCGCTCGCCCACGATGGTGTCGTAGCCGTTGGGAAGCTTGCAGAGGAAGTCGTGCGCGTTGGCCGCTGTCGCCGCGGCGATCACCTCTTCGAGGCCCGCGTCGGCCTTTCCGTAGCGGATGTTCTCGACCACGGATCCGTGGAAGAGGTACGGGTCCTGCAAGACCATCCCGAGCTGCTGCCGGTAGTGGCCCGTGTCGAGATCGCGCACGTCGACTCCGTCGATCAGCACCTGGCCACCCGTCACGTCGTAGAAGCGCGCGATCAGGTTCGTCACCGTGGTCTTGCCCCCGCCGCTGGGACCGACCAGCCCGATCACCTCACCGGGCTCGACCTCGAAGGAGATGCCCTTGATGACCTGCCGCACGCCGTCGTAGCCGAAGGTGACATCGCGGAAGGCAACCCGACCTTCGACGGGATCGAGGCGAACCGGGTCAACCCGATCGACCACCTGGGGCTGCGTGTCGAGCACCTCGAAGATGCGATGAGCGGAGCTGGTGGCGCGATTCATGATGCGTGCCATCTGCCCGATGATGTCGATGGGCGCGATGAACATCGTCATCAGCAGCAGGAAGGTGACGAAGTCTCCCGACGACAGGGTGACCGCAGCCGGGCTGTCGCCCAGAACCCGCGGCACCGCCAGCACCCAGACCAGCACCACCATGCCCCGGACGAAGAGCATCAGGACCGGCCAGAAGGTGGTCCAGACGGCATGGATGCGGTTGAACTCGTCGCAGGCGTCGGTGTTCGACTTGCGGAAGCGGCCCTTCTCCCGTTCCTCCTGGTTGAAGGCCTTGACGATCCGCATCCCCGGAATGGTGTCGGAGAGGACGTCGGTCAGGCGCGACCACTTGCGCCAGGCACGCAGGAAGATGCGGTTCATGCGCTCGCCCTGCTGGAAGGTCACCCAGCACAGGACGGGAACCGGGATGGTCATGACGAGACCCATCTTCCAGTCGATCGCGATCAGAACGGCCGACAGACCGACCAGCTGGATGACCGAGAGCGAGACGTCCACCACGCCCAGCGCCAGGAACTCCCACAGCCGGTCCGTATCGGAGCTGACCCGGGTGATCAGGCTGCCGGTCTTCTTTCGCGAGAAGAAGCCGAGGCTGAGCCCCTGCAGGTGCTCGTAGAGCTCGGTACGCAGGTCGCGCGCGACCTTCTCGCCCAGCATCGCCATCCAGCGCAGTCGCGCCCAGGCACAGGCCTGCCGCAGCGCGTAGGCGAGCGCGATGGCGCCCACCCCCCACCAGGCCAGGCGCAGGCCCTCTGCGACCGCGAGCTCGCCCTGCTGGACCGGGTTCACGACGTTGTCGATGATCCAGCCCGAGAGCACCGGCGGCACGAGCGAGAGCAGGGTGAGCGCCGCGGCCGAGACCATCCCGAAGACGACCTGCCCGCGATAGGGACGCAGGTAGGAGAGCAGGCGCCAGATCACCGCCATGTCGTTGCGGGCCACCAGGGCCTGGGCATCGCGGACGGGTGCCGCCACGGCGTCGGCGTACACCTCGTCCGCATCGCGGGCTTCGACGCCCCGTCCTTCGAGCTGCTGCTCGACGACGAACTGGATGTTCTCCATCGAGCGACGCTGGCGGTGGGTGAAACGCACCCGCGCCAGGGCCGGCTCGTCGGGCGGGCCCAGGAAGACGAGCGAGCTGCACGACAGGCCCGGCTCGAGACGCACCTCGCGAATCGAGGAGCGCGGGAAGCTGCGTACCACCGGGTGGGCGTCGGGCTCGTCGCGTGCGACCGCGATGCGCTCGGGACCCAGCGCGACCCAGGTCTCGGTCAACGCGAGCGAGGCATCGAGGTCCGCCAGCGCGTAGAGCTGCACCGGCTCTCCCCCGAAGTCCTCCTCGATCCCGGCGCGAACCCGCTCCGGCAGCCGCGGCGGCTGGTCGGTGTAGCGTTCGATGATCCGTCGATCGGTCTCGTGGCTGGTGTCGACGCGGGCTTCGAAGTTCTCTGCGGCTGCACCCATCTGCTTCCCCTGGCTTTCGAGTCGAGCGGTGTGGTCCGTGTCCCGGCGTGGCCGAAGCTGGCAGTGAAAACCAACGAAAACGGCCTTCCGGGATGCACCCGGAAGGCCGTCGAAGGAGTCGTCCTGCTATCGACTGGACTCAGGGTGCGTGCTTGCCTCCGTGCGCGGCGCCGGTGCGCGGTCGGACGACCGGGCCGGACGGCGGGATCGGAGCGCCGGACTGCGTCCGCGCGCCCAGATCGAGACGCACGTCGCCCGCGAACGCGCCGTACGCGTTCCCGAGCAGCGTCTGGATCATGGTCCGTTTCATCGGATCCGGATCGCCTCCGTTGAGTTCCGTCGTGAGCGAAGTCAGGGCCGGCGGGGGGTCGAGGTGGCGGGAGTCTACGGGACGACTCCAACACGTCAAGGCGTCGGGACTTCCGTTGCTGACGGAATCCGTCAGCGAGCCGGGGATCGAGGCATCTCGAACGAAGCTCGCTCCGCGCCGCACTGCGTTATGCTCGTTCGTCTCTCGAACTTCCCGATCGCGGCAAGGGCCGCCCCGGCCCGACCACCCCTCTACAGGAAGGACCTCCGATGGCGACGGATCTCAAGCTCGGATTGCAGCTCGGCTACTGGGGCGCCCAGGCGCCCGCCAACCACGTGGAGCTGGCCCAGGAGGCCGAAGGACTCGGCTACGACTCGGTCTGGACCGCCGAGGCCTGGGGCTCGGACGCCTTCACGCCCCTCGCGTGGATCGGCGCCCACACCTCGAAGATCCGACTCGGAACCTCCGTGGTCCAGCTCTCGGCCCGAACGCCGACGGCCACGGCGATGGCGACCCTGACCCTCGACCACCTTTCCCAGGGCCGGATGATCCTCGGCCTGGGCGTCTCGGGCCCACAGGTCGTCGAGGGCTGGTACGGACAGCCCTTCGGAAAGCCCCTCGCGCGCACCCGCGAGTACATCGACATCATCCGCCAGGTGCTCGCCCGCCAGGAGCCGGTCACCAGCGACGGCCCCCACTACCCCCTGCCCTTCACGGGTGAGGGTGCCTGGGGGCTGGGAAAGCCGCTGCGCTCCATCGTGCACCCGCTGCGCGCCGACGTGCCCATCTTCATGGGCGCGGAAGGACCCAAGAACGTCGCCCTCGCGGCGGAGATCGCCGACGGCTGGCTTCCCCTCTACTACTCGCCCTTCCGGCAGGAGGTCTACGCCGAGAGCCTCGGGGACCTGAAGCCCGGCTTCGAGATCTCCCAGCTCGTGCTCGTCAACGTCCAGGACGACCTGGAGCAGGCCCTGGCTCCGGTGAAGGCAATGCTCGGCTTCTACATCGGTGGCATGGGAGCCAAGAAGCGCAACTTCCACATGGAGCTGATGAGCCGGATGGGCTTCGAAGCCGAGGCCCACAAGATCCAGGACCTGTTCTTCGAGGGGAAGCGCGCAGAGGCCACCGCCATGGTGCCGTCGCAATTCGCGGACGAGATCTCGCTGTGCGGGCCGATCGACCGGATCAAGGACCGGCTCCAGGCCTGGCGGGAGACCCCGGTCACGAGCCTGCTGATCGGCGCCGGCGATCCGGGGGTGATGCGCACCATGGCGGAGCTCGTCCTTTGAGTCTGCGCTTCGAGCTCTACTGGTCCTTCCGCTCGCCGTACTCGTACCTGGCGACTCCTCGCATCGTCGAGCTGGTCCGCGAGTACGACGTCGAGTGCGAGCTGCGCCCCGTCTATCCGATCGCCATCCGCACCCCGGAGTTCTTCGAGAAGGTGAACCCGCTGTGGCCCCCGTACCTGGTGCGGGACACGATTCGCGTCGCCCAGATGAACGGCATCCCGTACGGCTGGCCCCAGCCCGACCCGGTGGTCCAGGACGTGGCGACCCGCGAGATCGCCTCGGAGCAGCCCTACATCCGGAGACTCACCCGGCTCGGCATCGCTGCCGTCGAGCGCGGACGCGGCATCCCCTTCATCGAGCAGGTCAGCCGCGTCATCTGGGGCGGCGACGTGAAGGGCTGGAACGAGGGGAGCCACCTCGCGGACGCGGCGAAGCGCGCCGGCCTCGACCTCGCCGAGCTGGATGCGGCCATCGAGGCCGATCCCGAAGGCTACGAAGCGAAGATCGAGGCCAACCAGGAGGCCCACACCGCGGCCGGCCACTGGGGGGTCCCCACCTGCGTGTTCGAGGGGGAGCCCTTCTTCGGACAGGACCGCCTGGACCACCTGTTCTGGCGCCTCAGCCAGCACGGACTCGCGCCGCGCGGCTGAACGGGCGCGCCGCCCGACGGGGCGCGGCTCACACGCGAAGCTCGAAGACCCCTCGCTGGCCCGGCGTCTCCGAGATCGCCACGCGCAGGCGCCGCACGTGTCGATCGCCGAAGCGCTCGTCCAGGCGGCGGTACAGCTCCCGGCCGAACCAGGTGGCGAGATTCTCGACCGAGCTGTTGTTTATGGGCAGGACGCGGATCTCGTCCGACGGCACCCGGTAGTGGGACTCCCGATAGACGACCTCGGTGTGGTCGCCCCGGGTCTCGATCTTGAGCTCCGGATGCTCTCCCGGGAGCAGCCAGTGCTCGTCGAGGAAGTCGCAGAGCTCCCGCACCACCGGCTTCGCATGCAGGAAGTCGATGACCAGACCGGCCTCGCTCAGGTCTCCCTCGATCTCGACCTGGACGTGGTAGTTGTGCCCGTGGAGGCGCTCCTTGCTCCCATCGGCGAAGATGAGGAAGTGCGCGCAGGAGAACTTGAAGTACTCCTTCTCGAGGAAGATGTGCCAGGACTCCATACGCGCAGAGCATAGCGTGGGAGCCCGGAACCCTGAGTCGGCGTCGGGTGGAACGCGGCCGCGGCCCCCCGCCCGCTCAGCTCGAGAAGGTCTCCGCGATCGCGCTCAGGTTCTCCTGCACGCGCTCCGGCGTCATTCCCACGCTCGGCGAGTAGAGCAGCAGGTGATCCGAGAGCCCCTCCCACTGGCGCATGCGATCGCGGACCTCGTCGGGGGTGCCCGCACAGGCGATGGCGTCGACCATCTCGTCGGTGACCGCGGCCTCCATGGCCTTGAAGTCCATGCGCTTGAACGCGGCGGCGATCTCCTCGCCGATCCCGCGCCAGCCGTGGGAGTCGAGAATGGTGTGGTAGAGGCGCGTCGTGTAGTAGAAGGCGATCTGGGAACGGGCCTCGCGCCGGGCGACGTCGGGGTCGTCGTGGATCGAGGTGATCACGTACGGGGCCAGCTCGCACGAGCCGCCGGCGAGCGCCGGCAGCACCTTCTCGGCGATGTACTTGCGGGTGTAGACGGGGTGGCCGATGAGCCCGTCCGCGACCTCGGCCGCGGCCTTGATCATGAACTTGTTGACCCCCGCCAGATAGACCGGGGTCCGCGGACGCGGAGCGCCCGGGCGCGCGTACTGGGGGGGGTCAACAAGTTCATGATCAAGGCCGCGGCCGAGGTCGCGGACGGACTCATCGGCCACCCCGTCTACACCCGCAAG
>JANQSB010000144.1 GCA_028284295.1 Myxococcota bacterium
GCTCCGCATGCTGGAAGACGACGAAGGCGAGGAGAGGAGCCGATGAGCGAGGAGATCGCCGAGTACGCCGCGGGCGACGCGCCCCGGGACGGGATCGCCGAGGACGACAACCCGATCCCCCTGTGGTTCACCGCCTCGTTCTGGCTCACCGTCGTCTTCGCGGCCGTCTACGTGCCCTACTACATGTTCTCGGGCTGGTCGCAGACGGCACAGTACGAGGCGGAGGTCCAGCTCGCGGAGGCCCGGGCGGCCGAGGTCCGCGCATCGCTCCCGACCGCGAATCCCTACCGCGGAGACACGGTGGCGATCGCGGAAGGGGCCGAGGTCTGGAAGACGATCTGTGTCGCGTGCCACAAGCCGGACGGCAGCGGGCTCGTCGGCCCGAGTCTGATCGACCCGTACTGGAAGTACGGCGACTCGGACGAGGCCCTCTATGCGAGCGTCGCCGAGGGTCGTCCCCTGGGCATGCCACCCTGGGGGCCCCAGCTCGGGAGCGAGAAGATCTGGAAGGTGCTGGCGTACATGGAGACCCTGCCGCGGAGCAGCGAGCCCGGGATGGGCGCGCCAGACTACGTGGCTCCGGGGACCGCCGCGGGCAGCACGCCCGGAACGACGGGGACCCAGCCCGGAGGCTGAGTTCCGGGGAGCTGCGAGGCGATCCATGTTGAGTGCCCGACCCGTCCGGGGTCCGTTCCGCAACCTGCGTTCCTGGGCGAACGCTGTCCTGATCGCGATCCTCTTCGCGATCCCGTGGATCCGGATCGGGGGCGAGCCGCTGGTCCTGCTCGACGTGCCCGCCCGACGATTCCACATCGCCGGCCTCGTGATCTTCCCCCAGGAGCTCTACTTCCTGTGGCTGCTGGTGATCGGCGCCGCCCTGGCGCTCTTCTTCTTCACCGCGCTCTTCGGGCGCCTGTGGTGCGGCTGGGCGTGCCCCCAGACCGTGTTCACCGATGTCTTCGCAGGACTCGCGCGCCGCATCGAAGGCTGGAAGGGCTCGAGCCGCCCCCGGCGCGTCGCCGCCTGGCGGGTGGGCCTCAAGCACGGGGTCTGGATCGGCGTGTCGGCCATCGCGGCCTTCCATCTCGTGGGCTACTTCGTGTCGCCCTACCAGCTCCTCGCCGATACCCGCGCGGGGCAGGCCCATCCGGCCGCACTCGGCTTCTGGATCGTCTGCTCGGGCCTGGCCTACTTCGACTTCGCGTTCCTGCGCCAGAAGTTCTGCAAGTACCTGTGCCCCTACGCACGCTTCCAGGGTGTGCTCTTCGACCAGGACACCCTGGTGATCGGCTACGACGAGGCGCGCGGCGAGCCGCGGGGCAAGCGCGGCCGCGCGGAAGGAGACTGTGTCGACTGCGGTCTGTGCGTCGCGGTATGCCCTTCGGAGATCGACATCCGCGACGGACTGCAGCTGGGCTGCATCGCCTGCACCCAGTGCATCGACGCCTGCAACGGCGTGATGCAACAGATCGGGCGCCCCGAACAGCTGATCGCCTATCGCACCCTCTCCGGCGTCACGGGCTGGGCAGGCTTGCGACCTCGAGCCCGGGTCGTCGCCTACGGGGTGCTTCTCCTCGCGGTCGCTGGCAGCTTCGGGGCCCTGCTGGGCCAACGCCAGGCGATGGGCCTGCACGTGGCCCACAACCGGGACTCCCTGTACAGCACCATGCCGGACGGCCGGATCAGCAATGCGTTCACCCTCCAGCTGGAGAACCGCACCCGCGAAGAGCGACGCTTCGTGCTGCGACTCGTCGAAGCGGACGACTTCGACCTGATCACCGGCATGAACCCCGTCACGGTTCCGCCGGCGAGCGCCCTCGAGGCGCGCGTCTTCGTGGTCGCCCGGGAGAAGCCCGACACGAGCTCTCCCCAGCGCGTGCGTTTCGTGCTGGAGCCCGAAGACCGCAAGTCACGCGGCCTGGTACGCGAGACCCGCTTCCTGAGCCCGGGGCAGACGCATGGCGACGGCTGAACCGGGGCGCACCCGTCGCCGCTTCGAGCCCTGGCCCTGGGTGCTCGCCCTGCTGCTCGCAGCCATGATCAGCGTGTCGTTGTCCTTGTGGGCGATCGCCAGCGCGAATCGCGACGGGGTGGTGGGAGACGCCTGGGAGGCCGGGCTCCGCTTCAACGACGAGCTCGCGGCGCGCAGTGCAGCGGAAGCCCTCGGGCTGGCGCTCGAGGTCGACCTCTCGCAGACGAGCTCCGGGGTCCGGGTGCACGCCAGCCTGGGCGGCGCCGAGCCGGAATCCGTTTCGGTCGAGCGGATCCGCCCGGCCGAGTCCGGCTACGATCGCAGCTGGGCGCTGGAGCGGAGCGGTGCGGGCTGGGAGCGCGAGATTCCCCTGCCGAGAGCCGGGCGATGGCGACTGCGCGTACACGCCGAGGTGGAGGGCGCGCGCGTCGAGCGGATCATCGACTATCGGCAGGCCGGAACCCGGGAGCCCCCGAAGTGAGCGCGGCCGCACCCGGACGCGAGACCGGCCTCCTGCTCGACGGGCTCCGTTGCGCGGGCTGCGTGAACCGCGTCGAGAAGACGCTGCGGGCCTGTCCGGGGATCCACGACGCGAGCGTCAACTACACCACCCACCGTGCGCTGGTCCGCTTCGACCCCGACGAGATCGGCGAGGCGGAGCTCGTCGGTCGCGTCGAGGCGCTCGGCTACACGGCGACCCCCTACGACCCAGCCACGCTCGACCGCCACACGACGGCGGGAGCGCGAGAAGCCCTGACCCGGGTGCTGGTCGCCGCCTTCCTCGCGGGAAACGTGATGTGGATCGCCGCGGCCCTCTACATCGGCGGCTACGAGGGTCTGGACCCGGAGCTGCGCCGGGGACTGCGGTGGCTCGCCATCGCCCTCTCGGTGCCGGCGATCACCTGGTGCGCGCTCCCCTTCTGGCGCGGCGCCCTCTCGGGACTGCGACGTGGAGAGCTCACCGTCGACGTCCCGATCACCATCGGCATCGCCACCTCCTTCGTGGTCAGCATCGCCGGAACCCTCGCCGAGACCGAGCACCTGTACATGGACTCGGCGGCCGTGATCGTCTTCCTGATCCTGCTCGGGCGGACCCTCGAGCGAGGTGCACGCGCGCGGGCGACGGGCGCCGTCGATCGGCTGCTGGACCTCTCCCCGGAAACGGCCCTCCAGCTCGACGCCGAAGGCGCCGTCCGCGTGCCGGTCGACTCCCTCGCCGCCGGGGACGTGGTCCGGATCGCCGCCGGCGAACGGGTGCCGGTGGACGCGCGCGTGTTGCGCGGCCGTTCCGAGCTCGACGAGGCGCTCATCACCGGCGAGTCGACCCCGGTGCTGAGAGGCCCCGGCGACCTCGTGATCGGTGGAAGCAACAACCTGCTCGGCGAGCTCGAGGTCGAGGTGACGCAGCCTGCGGCAAGTGGCACCCTCGCCCGCTTGAGCGAGCTGCTCGAACGCGCCCAGCTCGTCCGGCCGCGCGTCCAGCTGCTGGCCGACCGGGTGGCTGCGGTCTTCGCGCCCGCGGTGCTGGCGATCGCCGGAGCGACGGCCATCACCTGGTGGCTCCTGGGCGCGGCCCCGCTGGACGTCGCGATCACCGCGGCCGCCGTCCTGATC
>JANQSB010000176.1 GCA_028284295.1 Myxococcota bacterium
CCACCACGCACAGCCCCAGGCCGACCACGGGCCGCACGGACTTGCCGGTTCTGGATCGCTTCGGAGACGCCTGGCGCACCCCACCCCCCAGCGGGTCGACCGTGTAAATACCCAACCCCGAACGACTTTCCAAGCCGATCTCCGCAAAACGCCGGTTGTTTCGAGTTCACGCCCGTCCCGCGCTTGCATTCCTCCAGGCGATTCCGCACAACCGCGCGGGCGGGGACGAGGGGCCCCGACACGACGCCGGGGGGTCGCGGGAGGGGTAACTGCAGGCCCGCGGGCCCCGTAGACCCGGCAGACCGACGTCCCGCGACGAGCGGGGCCAACCTTCGAGGAGCAACACCCATGAACGCCAAGAGAGTCGTGCTCGCAGCCGCCGCCGCGGCGCTGTTCACCGCAGGAGCGGGCACCGGAGCCGACACCGCGTCGGCTGGACACCATGAGAAGGGCGAGAAGGTGAAGTGCGAGGGCGTCAACGCCTGCAAGGGCCAGACGGACTGCGGCACGGCCAGCCACGACTGCTCGGGCAAGAACGAGTGCAAGGGCAAGGGCTGGAAGAAGATGACGGCCGAGGAGTGCGAGAAGGCCAAGGCCGCGATGGGCGCGTGAGCGGCCGCGAGCGGGCCGCAGGTCGTTCGCAGCCGACGCCCCTCCAGGGCATCGGCGTCGGCCTGCGGCCCGTGCACTACCGCGAGATCTTCGAACGCGCCGAGCGCGGCACCCTGGGCGTCGACTGGTTCGAGATCCTCAGCGAGAACTTCATGGTTCCCGGCGGCAAGCCGCTGCGGATGCTCGACCGGGTATGCGAGCTCGCGCCCGTCGTGCTGCACGGCGTGTCCCTGAACATCGGCTCCGTGGATCCCCTGGACGACGACTACCTCGACGCGCTGGCGTCGCTCGTCTCCCGTACCCGACCCCTGCTCGTGTCCGATCATCTGTGCTGGACCGGCGTCGGCGGGCACCCGCTGCACGACCTGATTCCCCTGCCCTACTGCGACGAAGCCGTGCGGCACGTCTCCGAGCGCGTGGCACGGGTGCAGGACCGGCTCGGGCGACGCATCGCACTGGAGAACGTGTCCTCGTACATGAGCTTCGAGCGGGACGCGATACCCGAGTGGGACTTCCTGGCGCGCGTGGCCGAAGAGGCGGACTGCCTCGTCCTGCTCGACGTCAACAACGTCTTCGTGAGCGCCTGGAATCACGGCTTCGAGGCCGAGCGGTACGCCCGGGCCCTGCCGCGGGAGCGCGTCGCGCAGATCCACCTCGCAGGGCACAGCGAGCAGGCTCCACTCCTGATCGACACCCACGACCATCCGGTTCGGGACGAGGTGTGGCAGCTCTACCGCGACACCCTGGAGGCACTCGGACCGGTACCGACCTCCATCGAATGGGACGACCACATCCCACCGTTCTCGACGCTGCTGGAAGAGGTCGAGCGCGCGCGCAAGATCTTCGAGGCCCTGCCGTGAGCGAGGACTTCCTGGTCGAGACCCAGCGCCGATTGTGGCGACTCATCACCTGGCCCGAAGGCGTGCGCGCGGGAC
>JANQSB010000179.1 GCA_028284295.1 Myxococcota bacterium
GATCGATCTGTCGACGGTGCCCGCCGACTTCCTGTCGCTCTCGGCCCACAAGCTGGGCGGCCCCAAGGGCAGCGGCGCCCTCGTGGTGAGGGGCGACCGGAGCCTCCCGTCCCTGATGGCGGGAGGTCCCCAGGAGGCGCGCCGTCGCGGCGGGACCGAGAACGTCGCCGGCATCGTCGGCCTGGGCGAGGCATGTCGTCTCGCGTCGTCGGAGCTGTCCGAGCGCGGCCCGCGCTACGCCGCCCTGCGCGATCGACTGTGGCAGGGACTCGAGAAGGCCGTTCCCGACCTGCGGCGCAACGGCGCCCCGGAGATGGTCCTGCCGAACACCCTCAACGTCGAGATCCGCGGCGCCGCCGGCGAGGTGGTGCTGCAGGCGCTCGACCTCGAGGGCGTCGCCGCATCGGCCGGGGCGGCCTGCCATTCGGGTGCGATCTCCCCGTCCCACGTGCTCACGGCCATGGGACGAAGCCCCGAGGAGGCGCGCGGTGCATTGCGCTTCAGTGTCGGGCACGGCGTCGACGAGGCGCAGATCGACCGCGCCGTCGCGCTCGTGGCCGCCGTGGCCGGTCGCGCCCGCGAGACAGGGCAGGGCGGGGCGTGAGCGCCGCGGAGCTGGCTCCCGGGTCGGGCGAGCGGGTCGTCGTGGCCATGTCCGGCGGAGTGGACTCGTCGCTGGCGGCCGCGCTGGCGGTGGAGCGAGGCTGCGAGGCCGTCGGCGTGACCCTGCAGCTGGCGGGCTCGAGCTCGCGTTGCTGCTCGCTGGCCGATGCCGACGATGCCCGGCGGGTCGCCGACACGCTGGGGGTCCGTTTCTATGTCGCCGACTACGCAGACCGCTTCCGCAGCGAGGTGATCGAGCGCTTCGCCGACGAGTACCTGGCCGGGCGCACGCCGATTCCTTGCATCGCCTGCAACAAGCGCTTCAAGTTCGACCATCTCCTGGAGCGGGCGAAGGTCTTCGGGGCGACGCGGGTGGCCACCGGTCACTACGCCCGCATCGATCGCGACCCGACCACGGGGCGCCTGCGACTGCTGCGAGCTCGCGATCGCAACAAGGACCAGAGCTACTTCCTGTTCCAGCTCGACCAGGCCCAGCTCGCGAGCGCCTGGTTCCCGCTGGGCGACCTGACGAAGGACCAGGTGCGCGCACGGGCCCGGTCCCTGGGTCTGGCGACCGCCGACAAGCCCGAGAGCCAGGAGATCTGCTTCGTGCCCGAAGGACGCTATGCGGAGGTCGTCGAGCGGGTGCGGCCCGAGGCGCGCGAGCGACGGGGAGAGATCGTGGACGAGCAGGGTCGGGTCCTGGGCGAGCATCCCGGCGTCCACCACTTCACGGTGGGGCAGCGCCACGGTCTGGGGATCGCCGCTGGCCGCAAGCTCTACGTCCGGCACATCGATCCGGAGAGTCGTCGCGTCACCGTCGGAAGCGCCGACGGTCTCGCCACGTCGGAGATGGAGGTCGACGACGTCCACTGGGTGTCCGGCGAGGCACCGGCCGCCCCGGTACGAGCGCACGTGCAGGTTCGTCACCGCCATCCGGGTGCACTCGCCAAGGTCGAGGCCTTGCCGGGACGAGCGCGGGTGGTCTTCGAAGAGCCGGTGGCGAGCGTGGCGCCGGGCCAGGCCGCCGTCTTCTTCGACGCCGAGGATCCCGACGTCGTGCTCGGCGGCGGGCTCATCGCTCGCCGACCGTCTCCCCTCCCGTGAGAGCGACATGAGCGACGCGCTGGCCAGCCTGGAGCAGGCTCTCGGGCACGACTTCGCGGACCGCGGCCTGCTCGAGCAGGCCTTGACGCACTCCTCCTACGCCAACGAGCTGAGAGCGGGTCCGGGAGGGTCCGAAGCCGTGGTCAGCGACGACAACCAGCGCCTCGAGTTCCTGGGCGACTCGATCATCGGCATGGTCGCCGCGCAGCTGCTGTACCGCGCCCACCCCGACTGGCGGGAAGGAGAGCTCACCCGCGCGCTCCACCAGCTGGTCGAGCGGCGGGGGCTCGCGGCGCTGGCACGCAGCCTCGACCTGGGCAGCCATCTGCGCCTCGGGCGCACGGAGCTGCAGTCGGACGGTCACCGCAAGGACACGATCCTGGCCGATGCCATGGAAGCCGTCCTGGGTGCGCTGTATCTGGATGCGGGCATCGAGGCCGTCGAGGACTTTGCCCGAAGGTCCTTCGCGCAGGCACTCGAGACCGGTGCCAAGCCCGTCGACCTCGATCCGAAGACCCGCTTCCAGGAGTGGGTGATGGCCGAGTTCGGGGTCTTCCCCACCTACCGGACCGTGACCGACAGCGGCGTCGAGGGAGACGAGTCACGCTTCGAGAGCGAGGTGGTGATCGGCGATCGGCCGATCGCACGCGGCGTCGGACGTTCGAAGCGCGAGGCCGAGCGGTCGGCGGCCGAGGACGCCTACGCGAATCGCGGAGACATCCAGGTTGGCTGATCCCCGATCGCCCGGGGACCGTCCGACCGAGGCAGACGCCGAGCATCGCGCCGGCTTCGTCGCGCTCCTGGGTGCCCCGAACGCCGGCAAGTCGACGCTGCTCAACTGCCTGCTGGGCGAGAAGCTCGCCATCGTGACCGCCAAGCCGCAGACGACGCGAAGTCGCATCCTGGGGATCTGCCGTCGGGAAGGGGCCGAGCTGTTGCTGCTGGACACGCCCGGGCTGCACGACAGCGAGAAGCTCCTGAACACGACGCTCAACGATGCCGTCGAGGAGGTGATCTCGGGCTGCGACGTCGCGTTGCTGCTCGTCGACCGTCGCGACGGCTGGGGGGAGATCCAGGAGCGCCTCTTCGCGGCACTCGCCGAGGCCGGCAAGCCGTGCTTCGTGGTCGGAACCAAGGCCGACCTGAAACGCAAGCCGGGGGTCGAGTGGCCGCCGCTGCGGGCGGCCGAGGCGGAGCTCGTGCTCGACGTGTCGGCGCAGACGGGGGAGGGCGTCGAGACCCTGGTCCAGCAGGTGGTCGAGCGGCTGCCGGTGTCGCCGCCGCTGTACCCGGACGACGTGCTGACCGACCGGCCGCTCCGCTTCCTGGCGGGCGAGCTGGTGAGAGAGGCGGCCATGGAGTGCCTCGGACAGGAGCTCCCCTACCAGACGGCCGTCGAGGTCACCGCCTTCGACGAGAGCCGGCCCGAGCTCACGACGATCCGCGCCAACCTGCTGGTGGCGCGGGACTCCCAGAAGCGGATCGCGGTCGGGCGGGGGGGCGAGATGGTGCGACGGATCGGGTCCCGCGCCCGGCCCGGGATCGAGGCGCTGGTGGGCGGCAAGGTCCACCTGGAGCTGTTCGTGAAGGTCGACCCCAAGTGGCTCAAGAGCCGCAAGCGGCTCGAGGGGCTGGGCTACGGCTGACCCCGCGGGGCTCGTGCCGGGATCGACCGGACTGTGTTACCAGTTAACGTCAACTGGCAGACGCGCCGATCCTCCAGGTGTGCCGCACCCGGCGCACCCGTTCTTCCGGTCCACCCCGTTCCGCCGCGGAGCCGTGCATGAACGCACCCCCGGAGCTCAGCATCCAGCAGGCTTGTGACGAGACCGGCCTGTCTCCGCGCACGGTCCGCTACTGGGAGGAGCTGGGGCTCCTGCCCGGCATCCGGCGCAAGAACGGCAGCCGGCGGGTGTACGGACCGGACGAGCTCGAGCGGCTGCGCTTCATCCGACGCCTGAAGGCGCTCGGCCTGTCCCTGGCCGAGATCAAGGAGCTGAACGCGGTCTACGCCATCGGCGGCTCCACCCAGGCCATGCTGCAGCGCCTCGACGACCTGCTCGGCATGCACCTGGGGGACCTCGACGGTCGCATCCGCGAGCTGTCTGCCCTGCGCGACGAGATGAGCAAGTACCGCGACCACGTAGCCAGTCGCATCGGGGTCGAGCCCGCTGCGCAGCCCGCAAGCGACCCAGACGGAGAGAGCTCTTGAGCACTGCCCCCGCGCCCGTGATCCCCCTGCATCCCGAGGCCCCGCCCGTCCGGGTCGTGACCGCCGCCTCGCTGTTCGATGGCCACGACGCGGCCATCAACATCATGCGCCGGCTGCTGCAGGCCAAGGGGGCGGAGGTCGTCCACCTGGGCCACGACCGCTCCGTCGACGAGATCGTCGAGGCGGCCATCCAGGAGGACGCCGACGCCGTCGCGGTCTCGTCCTATCAGGGCGGGCACATGGAGTACTTCCGCTACCTCGTCGAGCGCCTGGCCGAGCGCGGCGCATCGCATGTCCGCGTCTACGGCGGCGGCGGTGGCACCATCACGCGCGAAGAGATCGAAGCCCTGCAGGCCGCGGGCGTGGCGCGCATCTTCAGCCCGGACGACGGGCGCAGCCTGGGTCTCGACGGCATGATCGAGTCGATCCTGGAGGAGTG
Source organism: Myxococcota bacterium (assembly GCA_028284295.1). Lineage (GTDB taxonomy): Bacteria > Myxococcota_A > UBA9160 > UBA9160 > UBA4427 > JAJDAN01. The sequence continues at coordinate 4,362 of JANQSB010000179.1, forward strand.
TCGCGCCGCCCGCCGGCCGGTCAGCACCAGCGACCTCGCCCAGGCCCTGGAGGGGCTCTCGGCCGACGAGCCCGGAGTGGTCTCGCGCACCATCAGCGGCCTCGAAGAGCTCGCAGGCCGCGACGCCGAGGCCCTGAAGGCCCTGCGAAGCACCCTGGCCGAGAAGGCGGCGGCCGGCACGGCAGCCGTGGTGGGCTTCACGGGGACCGGCGGCGCCGGCAAGTCGAGTGTCGTCGACGAGCTGGTGCGGCGCTTCCGCATCCACTTCCCCGAGCTGCGATTGGGCCTGCTGCTCGTCGACCCGACCCGCCGCCGCTCCGGCGGCGCCCTCCTCGGTGACCGGATCCGGCTCAATGCCATCGTCGACGGCCGGGTCTTCGTGCGCTCGATGGCCACGCGGCAGGCGCATCTCGCGCTGTCGACGGCGGTGCGGGACGCGGTCTCGGTGCTGCAGGCGGCGCGCTTCGACCTGCTCTTCGTCGAGACGGCGGGCATCGGCCAGAGCGACTCGGAGATCGTCGACCTGGTCGACCTCTCGCTCTACGTCATGACGCCGGAGTTCGGCGCACCCTCGCAGCTCGAGAAGATCGACATGCTCGACCTCGCGGACCTCGTGGTGCTGAACAAGTTCGATCGCCACGGCGCCCAGGACGCGCTGCGGGACGTGCGCAAGCAGTGGAAGCGCAACCATGCGAGCCCCCAGGCGTCCGACGACGACGTGCCGGTCTTCGCGACCATCGCGCGTCAGTGGGACGATCCGGGGACCGCGCGGCTCTTCGCCGGGCTGTGTGCCCGGCTGGCGGGGGTCGACGCCGAGCGCTTCGGTTCTTCCGCCCAGGAGGTCGGCGGCGGACTGCCGGTCGCCTCGTCCCTGGTTCCGGCCAGCCGCCGGCGCTACCTGGCCGAGATCGCCGAGACCGTGCGCGGCTACCGCGAGCGCAGCGAGTCCCTGGCCGGGCGTGCCAGCGCGGCCGGGGGGCTCGAGCAGGCCGTGCGCGAGCTGCGCGCGTCGGGCGGCGACGAGGCTCTCGTCGAGGCCCTGGCGGCGCGGCGCGACGTCGTTCTGGGCGAGCTGGAGCCGTCGCTGCGGGACGGGCTCGCGGGCTGGGACGAGCTGCGCGAGCGCTACACGGCGGAAGAGCAGTCCTACGAGGTCCGCGGGCGCGAGATCCGCGTCGAGAACCACACCCGTACCCTGTCGGGCACGGCGCTGCCCAAGGTGGCCCTGCCGCGGAGCGAGGACTGGGGCGAGCGCGCCCGCTTCCTGCGGCAGGAGAACGTCCCCGGCACCTTCCCGTTCACGGCGGGCGTCTTCCCCTTCCGTCGACAGGGGGAGGACCCGACCCGCATGTTCGCCGGCGAGGGCGGACCCGAACGCACGAACCGGCGCTTCCACTACCTGGCCCGCGGCCACGGCGCGGCGCGCCTGTCGACGGCCTTCGACAGCGTGACCCTCTACGGCCGCGACCCCGATCGGCGACCGGACATCTACGGCAAGGTCGGCAACAGCGGGGTGTCGATCTGCACCCTGGACGACGCCAAGAAGCTCTACTCGGGCTTCGACCTGTGCGATCCCACCACCTCGGTCTCGCTCACCATCAACGGCCCGGCGCCCACGGTCCTGGCCTTCTTCCTGAACGCGGCCATCGACCAGCAGGTCGAAAGGCACCTGCGCGAGACCGGTCAGCTCGAGTCGGTGCGCGCGCGCTTCGACGACCTGCCGAGCTACCGGGGCGAGCTGCCCGAGGGCCACGACGGCTTCGGGCTCGGCCTGCTGGGCATCCCGGGCGACCGCGCCGTCGACGCCGAGACCTACGCGCGCATCCAGGCCGACACCCTGTCCCGGGTCCGCGGCACCGTGCAGGCGGACATCCTGAAGGAGGACCAGGCCCAGAACACCTGCATCTTCTCGACGGAGTTCTCCCTCAAGGTGATGGGAGACATCCAGGAGCACTTCGTCGAGAACGACGTGCGCAACTTCTATTCCGTGTCGATCTCGGGCTACCACATGGCCGAGGCCGGGGCGAACCCGATCAGTCAGCTCGCCTTCACCCTGGCGAACGGATTCACCTACTGCGAGTCGTACCTGGCGCGCGGCATGTCGATCGACGCCTTCGCGCCGAACTTCTCCTTCTTCTTCAGCACCGGCCTCGACGCCGAGTACAGCGTCATCGGCCGCGTCGCCCGACGGATCTGGGCCATCGCCCTGCGCGAGCGCTACGAGGGCAGCGAGCGCAGCCAGAAGCTGAAGTACCACATCCAGACGAGCGGCCGGTCGCTGCATGCCCAGGAGATGGACTTCAACGACATCCGCACCACCCTGCAGGCCATGACCGCGCTGCAGGACGGCTGCAACAGCCTGCACACCAACGCCTACGACGAGGCCGTGACCACGCCCACCGAGGAGTCGGTGCGCCGCGCCGTGGCCATCCAGCTCATCCTGTCCCGGGAGTTCGGTCCCTTCAAGAACGAGAATCCGGCCCAGGGCAGCTACCTCACGGAGGTGCTGACCGACCTCGTCGAGGAGGCGGTGCTGCAGGAGTTCGAGCGGCTCTCCGAGCGGGGAGGCGTGCTGGGCGCCATGGAGACCCTCTACCAGCGCGGCCGCATCCAGGAGGAGAGCCTCCACTACGAGTCGCTCAAGCACTCGGGCGAGCTGCCGGTGGTCGGCGTCAACACCTTCGAGAACCCGGACCCCCGGGCCAGCGAGCCGGCCGCGGATGCGCTCATCCGTGCCAGCGACGGCGAGAAGGACGAGCAGCTCGAGAGCCTGGCCGGGTTCCACGACCGCTGGAAGAGCGAGGCACCCGAGGCCCTGAAGCAGCTGGCCGGCACGGCCGTCGCGGGCGGCAACATCTTCGCCGAGCTGATGGACACCGTGAAGACCGCCAGCCTCGGACAGATCTCGGAGGCGCTCTTCGAGGTCGGTGGCCGCTACCGGCGCTCGATGTAGACTCGGCGGCCCTCGCAAGGGACGCGGCCGCAACAGGCGTAGAGGCCCGCAGGGCCCACAGGAAGGACAGAGGCATGGCAGGCATCGACAGCTGGCGCGAGCTCGCGAGCAAGGAGCTTCGGGGCAAGGACCCGGCGGAGCTCACCTGGACCAGTCCGGACGGCATCGAGATCAAGCCGCTCTACACCGCGGCGGACCTCGAAGGTCTCGAGGACCTGGACACGCTGCCGGGCATCGCACCCTATCTTCGGGGCCCCCGGGCCACCATGTACGCGAACCGCCCCTGGACCGTTCGCCAGTACGCGGGCTTCTCGACCGCCGAGGAGTCGAACGCCTTCTACAAGGCCAACCTCGCCGGGGGCCAGCAGGGTCTCTCCGTGGCCTTCGACCTGGCCACCCACCGCGGCTACGACTCGGACCACCCCCGGGTCACGGGAGACGTGGGCAAGGCGGGTGTCGCCATCGACTCCGTCGAGGACATGAAGATCCTCTTCGACGGCATCCCGCTCTCGGACGTGACCGTCTCCATGACCATGAACGGCGCCGTCCTGCCCGTGCTGGCCTGCTTCATCGTGGCCGGGGAAGAGCAGGGCGTCGAGGCCTCGAAGCTCGCCGGGACCATCCAGAACGACATCCTCAAGGAGTTCATGGTCCGCAACACCTACATCTATCCGCCCGAGCCCTCGATGCGGATCGTCGCCGACATCATCGAGTTCACCGCGCAGCAGATGCCGAAGTTCAACTCGATCTCGATCAGCGGCTACCACATGCAGGAGGCCGGGGCGAACACGGTGCTCGAGCTCGCCTTCACCCTGGCGGACGGCCTCGACTACGTGCGCGCGGCGCTCTCGAAGGGGCTCGACGTCGATCGCTTCGCGGGCCGGCTCTCCTTCTTCTGGGCCATCGGGATGAACTTCTATCTCGAGATCGCCAAGATGCGCGCGGCGCGGGTGTTGTGGGCAGAGCTGATGTCGCAGTTCGACCCCCAGGACCCGCGCTCGTCGATGCTGCGCACCCACTGCCAGACCTCGGGGGCCAGCCTGACCGAGCAGGACCCCATGAACAACGTGGTCCGGACCACCATCGAGGCCATGGCGGCCGTCTTCGGCGGCACCCAGTCGCTGCACACCAACGGCTACGACGAGGCGGTCAGCCTGCCGACGGATGCGGCGGCGCGCACCGCCCGGAACACGCAGCTCATCCTGCAGGAAGAGACGGGCATCCCAGCGGTGGTCGACCCCTGGGGCGGCTCGTACTTCATGGAGTCGCTCACTCGGAGCGTCGCCGCCGAGGCCCGCAAGGTGATCGCCGAGGTCGAGGCGCTGGGCGGCATGACCCAGGCGATCCAGAAGGGCATGCCGAAGCTGCGCATCGAGGAGTGCGCGACCCGCCGCCAGGCGCGCATCGACCGGGGCGACGACGTGATCGTCGGGGTCAACAAGTACCAGCTCGAGGAAGAGCCCGAGATCGACGTGCGCGACATCGACAACACGGCGGTGCGCGACGCTCAGATCGCGCGGCTGGAGAAGATCCGGGCCTCGCGGGATGCGGCGGCGGTCGAGAAGGCACTCGCAAAGCTGACGGAGCTCGCCGAGAGCGGCGAGGGCAATCTGCTGGCCGCGGCCGTCGATGCGGCCCGGGCCCGTGCGAGCGTGGGCGAGATCTCGGAAGCCCTGGAGAAGGTATACAGCCGCTACCAGGCGGACACGCAGTCGGTCTCCGGGGTCTACAGCGCCGTCTACAAGGGCGACGACGACTACGACGGCGTGTGCCAGGCCGTCGAGGCCTTCGCCGAGGAAGAGGGCCGGCGCCCGCGCATGCTGGTGGTGAAGCTCGGTCAGGACGGCCACGACCGCGGCATGAAGGTGATCGCCACCGCCTTTGCGGACATGGGCTTCGACGTCGACGTCGGACCGCTCTTCCAGACGCCGGAGGAGGCGGCCCGCCAGGCCATCGAGAACGACGTCCACGTCGTGGGCGTGTCCAGCCAGGCCGCCGGGCACAAGACCCTGGTGCCGCTGCTGATCGACGCGCTCGAGAGCGCGGGGGCGGCCAACATCGCCGTCGTCTGCGGCGGCGTCATCCCGCCCCGGGACTACGCGTTCCTGCAGGAGAAGGGGGTCTCGGCGGTGTTCGGACCCGGCACGGCGATCCCCAAGGCCGTCGCCGAGGTGCTGCAGGTGCTGCGCGAGCGGCGCGGATGACCAGCGGCTTCGCGTCGCCGCGCGAGTGGCGTGACGCGATCCGAGGCGGAGACCGGCGCGCGATGGCGCGCGCCATCACCCTGCTCGAGAGCGCCCGGGACGACCACGCCTCCCTGGGCCAGTCCCTGCTCGAGGAGCTCGTGCCCGACAGCGGTGGCGCCCTGCGCGTGGGAGTCTCCGGCCCGCCCGGTGTCGGCAAGAGCCAGACCATCGAGTCCCTCGGCCTGCGCCTGGTCGAGCAGGGCCGCCGGGTGGCGGTGCTGGCCGTCGACCCCAGCAGCCCGGTGTCCGGCGGCAGCATCCTGGGCGACAAGACGCGCATGGAGCAGCTGGCGCGACACCCGGAGGCCTACATCCGCCCCTCGCCCTCGGGTGGCTCGCTCGGCGGCGTCGCGCGTCGCACCCGCGAGGCGATGATCGTCTGCGAGGCGGCGGGCTTCGACGTCGTCCTGGTCGAGACCGTCGGGGTCGGCCAGTCCGAGGTGACGGTCTCGTCGATGGTGGACTTCTTCCTGGTGCTGCTGCTGCCTTCGGGGGGCGACGAGCTGCAGGGCATCAAGAAGGGCGTGATGGAGCTCGCCGACACCCTGGTGGTCAACAAGGCCGACGGCGACATGCTCGACGCCGCCGAGCGCACCCGCGTCAGCTACGCGGGGGCGCTGGAGCTGATCCGCGCCAGCCACGAGTCCTGGCAGCCCCGGGTCCTGAAGGCCAGCGCGCGGACCGGGGAGGGGATCCCGGAGATCTGGGAGACCATCCTGGAGCACCGGACGGCCACCGAGGCCAGCGGTGCCTGGCAGCAGCGCCGCCGCACCCAGGCGCGGGACTGGATGTGGTCGCTGGTCGACGAAGGGCTGCGGAAGTCCTTCCGGGAGCATCCGGCGGTGCAGGCGCGCATCGAGCCCCTGGA
>JANQSB010000185.1 GCA_028284295.1 Myxococcota bacterium
CAAAGAGAGCCTGCGTGAGGCGAGCGACGCGCAACGACCTGGGCATCTCGCTCGGGGTCGGATTCCTGATCGGGGCGGGACCTCTCAGCTCCCCCAACCTCGGCCTCTCCCTCCTGTTGGGGACGATCGCCGCGGGCCTGACCCTCGCCTGGCGACTGAGCTACATGCCCGCGCGGAAGGCGGACACCCCCGCCCGGTGGTCGGTCCCGACGATCCTCTGGCCACTGCTCGCCCTCTACGCGATCGCCGCCTGGCCCACCTTGCAGTTCATGTACCGCGAGTGGACGGGGAGCGTCTGGCACAACACGCACGGAATGCTGATGCCCGTGCTGATGGTCCTGCTCGGTCGCAACATCCTGCGCCGCATGCCTCCGCGGCCCCCCGAGTCCTCGGCGTGGGGCTTTCTCTTCCTCGTCCCGGGCCTGCTGCTGATGGCGATGGACGCCGGGGCCTCGACCCGATTCCTCTCCAGCCTGGGCTTCGCGATCACCCTGCCGGGACTCTCGCTGCTGATCCTGGGCGTGCACCGAACCCGGGCGCTGGCCCTTCCGCTGACCCTCGGACTCTTCATGGTGCCGCTTCCGCCGGCGCTGGCGAGCGAGATCTACCTGCGTCGCATCACGGCCTCGGGCGCGGGCGCGATGCTCAACGCCATCGGGCTGCCCACCTACGTCGACTACTCGAGCCTCGAGCTCCCGGACTCGTCCTTCCTCGTCGCCGACGAGTGCTCGGGCTTCTCGACCCTCTACTCGTCGATCGCGATGGCGGTCCTGCTCGCCGGGCTGTGTCGCTCGCGCGCGCGGCAGATCACCATCTACGCCTCGATCCTGCCCCTGGCCCTGGTCGCGAACGTGGTGCGGGTCTTCGTGCTCGTCCTGATCTTCCTCTACATCGACGAGGGTGTTCTCGACACCTCGATGCACTCCGCCTCCGGAGTCCTGACCTTCTTCGTGGTCGTGTTCTGCTTCGTGCTGATGGCCGACCGACCGTCGCTGTCCCGAGCGCTCCTGTGACGCCCTTCTCCCCCCGCTACGCGCTCGCCATCGGCATGCTCATCGGGTCGATCCTGGTACCGGCGACCGCCCGACAGCTCCTCGTCGAGGATCGTACGGAGTGCCACGACAGCGCGGCGTTGATGGACCCGACGCGCTTCGACCCCGACGCGGTCCTGGTGACCGACGGAGACCGTCCCAGCGTGCTGGAGAACGAACGACTGGTGGCCGCCGTCGAGCCGGCCCCGGGGCGCCGAAGCATGCTGTTCTCGGTGGTGCGCCAGCGGGGTCTCACGGGCGGCCTGCTGCAGCCGCCGAGCCAGCTCCCCGGCATGATCGAGCCGGACCGGCTCGAGAGCCGCAGCCTGGAGACCCCCGAAGGCGAGCTCCCGGTGACCTTCGCCTACGAACGACGCAGCACGCGCGTTCGCGTCACCGCCTTCTTCCTCACCTATGACGGCGAGCCGGTCACGAGCGCGCTCTCGACCCGGGTGCGTTCCAGCCTGGACAGCCTGCGCTTCGGGCCGCTTCCGATCACCCTCTTCGTGGCCACGGCGAGCGGACACCAGTCCCGGCAGTCGCTCTCCGAAGAGAGGCTGGAAGAGTGGATGCGGGGCGCCTGGCAGGTCTATCGGGAGGCCTGCGGGACGAGGTCGCCCCTGGCCCGGGCAGACGCGGGACGACTGCCCGGGCACTGAGCCCGCACCCCGTCCTGAGCCGGGAGCTGCACGTCGGCTGCCGGCCGGGCCCTTCCCGGGGGGCCAGGAGATGACTCGGGTCCCCGCCCTTCGGGCCACTTCTGACCTCCTGCCGGCCACTTATAATGAGGCGTGGCCCCGACGGACCGCCCCGTCCTACGTGCTCGCGGGAGCACGGGCCCGCGAAGACCGAGGAGCTGGCGCTGTCGCTGTTCGAAAAGACCGTCGAGGGAATCTGCGACTCGATCCTCCAGTCGCGTTGCCAGGTCCCGCCCGAGGACGCCGACGCGCGGCGCACCGAGGTGGTGCAGTACGTGCTCGCGCAGCACGGCCGCATGCCCGACTACCTCCGGCTGGCCTTCCGCCTGGCCACCTGGGGCTTCGAGCTCGCCGGCCTCGCACACGGCGGCCGGGTCTTCCACCGCGCCGCACATCCGTCGCGCTGGCGGCAGATCGAGTCCTGGCGGGGCGGGCCGGTCCCGGTGACCCGCGACTTCATCCGCTTCTATGAGAGCCTGATCGTCCAGTGCTGGTACGCGCCGAATGGGAATTGAAGATCACAGCGGGCTGATCGACCGGTGCGCGGAGCGGATCGCCTGCGAGATCGCGGTCGTCGGGTCCGGCCCGGGTGGCGCCGTCACCGCCGACCTGCTGGCCAAGGCGGGGCGGGACGTCCTCGTCATCGAAGAAGGTCCGCTGGTCCCGGCCTCCGCCTGCCGCCCCTACTCGCGCGACGAGATGGAGCGCAAGTACCGGAACGGTGGCGTCACCGTGGGCCTCGGCGGCCCCAAGGTCACCTATGCCGAGGGATGCTGCGTCGGCGGCGGCAGCGAGGTCAACGCCGGCCTCTACTACCGGACCCCCGGCGACGTACTGGAGCGCTGGAGCCGCGAGTTCCGCATCGAAGGCATCACCTTCGACCACCTGGCGCCCCACTTCGAGACCATCGAGAAGCAGCTCGGCGTCGGCGAGACCCGCGGAGAGATCTCGCCCCAGTCCGCCAAGCTCCGCGAGGGTGCCCGGCGGCTCGGCTTCAGCTCGCTCAACTCGCTGACCTCGTTCCGCGCGGGCGCCGAGATGGCGACTGCGGGAGGTACGGCGGACGGAGACGGACAACGCGCGTCGATGAGCCGCACCTACCTGCGCTGGGCGCTCGACGCCGGAGCGCGCCTGCTCGCGGACACCCGGGTGCAGACCCTGCGACGCGAGGGCGACCGTTGGCGCCTGCGCGTCCTGCACGGCTCGCGCGGCGCCACCCCGCGCCGGGTCGAGATCGCCGCGGACCACGTCTTCGTCGCGGGGGGTGCCGTGCAGACTCCCGCGCTGCTCCGGCGCAGCGGGATCAAGCGCCACGTCGGCAACAGTCTCGGACTGCACGCGACCCTGAAGATCACCGCCCGCTTCCGAGACGAGATCAACCGCGGCAACGGCGGCGTGCCGACCTGGGCGATCGACGAGTTCGCGCCGCGCAGCTACTTCACCTGCGCGGTCAGCTCCCGCGAGTACCTGGCCCTGGAGATGCTCCAGTACCCGGAACACTTCGACGAGATCGAGCACAACTGGCGCCGCATGGGCATCTACTCCGCACGCGTCTCCGGCGGACGGGGCTACGTGCGCAACCTGCCGGGCTTCCGCGATCCACTCGTCTGGTTCCGTCTCTCGGATCGCGATCTCGCCGAGCTGTCCGAGGCGAGCCAGCAGCTCGGGTCCTGTCTGCTGGCGGCGGGTGCCGAGGCGCTCTTTCCCAGCGTGGTGCTCGGCGGGCCCATCGAGAGCGCCGAGCAGCTCTCGCGCCTCGCCCGGCTGCCGCGCCGCGCCACCAACCTGATGACCATCCACCTCTTCTCGTCCTGCCCGATGGGCGGCGAGGGAACCCCGTGCCCCACCGACTCCTTCGGGGCCGTGCGGGGCGCCGAGCAGCTGCACGTCGCGGACGCCAGCCTGCTGTGCACGGCACCGACGGTGAACCCCCAGGCCACCATCATGGCGATCGCACGCCGCAACGCCCTCCACTTCCTGGGTGCGCTATAGCACCCCGGCGGAGGGAGCCGAATTGCGGACCGGGTCCGGGCCCGATCGGGGCTCCGAGCGAGCCTGCGTTGCTCGCGTCATCGACGAAGTCGACCCCGGCCGGGTCGGCCGTCCGGATTCAGGTCAGGTTCTTCACCCAGGCGGTGAGACCGTCGGCGAGGGACGCCTCGATGGACTGCACGAGCTGGTCGATCTCCTCCGGCTCGGAGACCAGGGGCGGGAAGACCCGCACGACCCGACGATCCGATGCCGTCGCCGCCAGCAGGGCGCGGTGGTGCTGCACCGTGTAGCGCTGCATCGCGATCGCGACACTGCCCCCGAAGCGGCTGGTGAGGAAGTCCCCGAAGCCGCGGGGCAGGAAGCGACCGGGCAGGCCCGCCGGGTCCGCGAGCTCGATCCCCCACAGCAGTCCACGCCCGCGAACCTCGCGCACCAGACGCGGGTGCCGCGACTGCACGGCGCGCAGGCCCTCCTCGAGTCGGTGGCCGAGACGCTCGGCGCGACCGGGCAGGTCCTCCTGCGACAGCATGCGAACCACCTCGAGCCCCACGGCCGCCGAGAGGGCCGCTCCGGAGAAGGTGGTCGCGAAGTGCGATGCGGTGGTCGCCGAGGCCATGACCTTCGCGAGTCGATCGCCGACCAGCACCGCGCCGACCGGTACCAGCCCCCCCGAGAGCGACTTCGCCAGGCAGAGCAGGTCCGGCACCACGCCGTCGCGCTGACACTCGAAGAGGAGACCGGTGCGTCCGAGCCCGGTCGAGACCTCGTCGACCACGAGCAGGGCTCCGGCCCGGCGACAGGCCTCGGCCAGGCCCGAGAGGTAGCCCGCGGGCGGAAGTCGCACGCCTCCGTTGGACTGGATGGGCTCGACGACGACCGCGGCGACCCGCCGGCCTTCCCGGGCCAGGAAGGAGGAGGCCGCGTCGAGGTCCGCGTACGGCAGGACCTCGGTCGACGCCCATCCCGGAAAGCCACGCTTCTCGTTCGCGATGCCGCCCATCGACCGGGCACCGGCGGTCTTGCCGTGGAAGCCGCCCTCGAAGCCGACGAAGAGGTCGCGTCGGCCCTGGGCGAGACAGGTCGCCACCAGCGCTCCCTCGATCGCTTCCGCGCCCGAGTTGTAGAGGATGGCGCGGCTCATCCCCTCCGGTGCGATGCGGGTGAGATCGCGACAGAAGCCGGCGACCACGCGCGAGGGGACCGGGCCCGGCAGTCCGACGCCCCCGTAGTCGAGCGCGTTGCGCGCGGCCTCGAGCATCCGCGGGTGGTTGTGCCCGAACGCCACCGCCCCGTTGCTCAGATGCGCGTCGAAGATGCGCGAGCCGTCCGAGAGCGAGAGCCAGGGTCCCTTTGCGGAGGCCACGTCGATGTTCGCCCCGAGCAGCGCGGCCACCCGGTTCAAGCCGCCGAAGTGGTGGTCGCGGTAGACCTCCGCTACGGCGTCGGCGGAGAGCCTCGTGGCGTCGTCGAAGCCCAGGAGCTCGGGCGCGCCGTCTGTCGGATCCTGCGTCACGTCCCGGTCCTTCGGCGCGGCAGCTGGGGTTCGGCGCGAGACATGGAAGCGCATGCATCCGGGCCCATCAACGGCGTCCCGCAGGACCCGACGGCTGCCTGTGGGTTGCACGTCGGGGGAGCGACCCGGTGACGCAGCATCTCCGCACGGCCGTCGCGACCCTTCGCGAACGCTGGGCCTTCTTCGCGCTGCTCGTCGTCGCGTTCTCGATCGCGCTCGCCTATCGCGGCGGGCTCCACTTCGACGTCTTCCTCGACGAGTACTGGTTCTGGCGCCAGACCCTCTGGTTCGTCGACCGCTGGCCACCCGGCATCCACGAGCTGCGCAACTACCCCGAGCCGATGACGCCGCTCTCCTTCCTCGTCTGGGGAGTCGTCGAGTGGAGCACCGGTGCCGGCATCGCGGGCGCGCGGCTGACGACCCTGGCCATGGGCGCGGTCCTCCTGGGGCTGATCGGGCTGCAGCGATCGGTGGCTCCGGGCGTCGCACTGCGCACCTGCATCGGGCTGCTCGTCTTCCCCTATACGGTCGCGCTCTCGATCCACGTCTACACGGACGTGCCGGCCGCCCTCTTCACGGTGGGAGGCTTCTGGCTCTACGCACGCCGGCGACCGGGGCTGGCGGGGCTCTCCTTCGCGCTGGCGATCGCGACGCGGCAGTACATGGTGGTCTTCCCGGCGGCCCTGGTGGCCGCGGAGCTCACGCCCCTGGTGCTCCCCAACGGCCTGCTGCGGACACTGGGCGCCGAGCCCGCCTCCTTCCGCTGGAGCGACCCACGCATCGCGCGCAGCCTGCCGATCGCGCTCGGCGCGGCGAGCCTCCTGGCCTGGATCGCGTTCTTCGGCGGTCTCGGCCCGCAGCACGGGCTCGACGACTGGCCGCGTCACAACGTCTCCGTGGCCGGACTCGAGCCCGCCTACGCGCTCTACTTCCTCACCTGCGTGGGCGCCTACTTCGTCGTACCGGAGACCCTGCTCTTCGGTCGCGTGCGGAAGATGCAGGAGCTGCTCCTCACGCCCCGCGCGCTCTTCTTCGGCCTCGGCCTGGCGCTGCTCTACGTCATCCTCTTTCCCATCGAGTCGGACGTCCCGATGGGTCCGCTCAACCGCGCGGCGCGCCTGCTCTTGCCGAGCGAGTATCTCGGGCCCTTCAGTGGAGCGATCCGCCTGATGGCCTATGGCGGACTCGCCTGGCTCGCCTGCGTGCGCTTCGCGCGCTTCGACCTGGTGTTCTGGATGCTGCTCGCGAGCGCGTGTCTGATGCTGGCTTCCTTCGAGGCCTGGGAGAAGTACAACCTCGCGGTCCTCGCCTCGCTCTGGTACCTGCGGTCGAACGCGAACCTCGAGTCCCCGATCGACCTGTGGACGGCGCTCGGCGACGAGGAGACCCCGACCCGATCGGAATCGGGCCTGGGGTAGGCTTCTGCCAGCATGTCCGACACGGAGACCCGGGAAGATCGCCGGCACGGCCCCGTCACCATCCTGTTCGGGAAGGACGGCGGCAAGTACCCGGAAGGGAACTCCTTGCTGGTGGAAGGCAGCCGCGAGACCTGGATCGTCGATCCCTCGCTGGGCGTCGTGGCCCGGAAGGAGGCTCTGCCGCGGGTCGATCGGGTGGTGAACAGCCACTGCCACGAAGACCACGTCGCGGGGAATCACCTGTTCCCCGACCAGCCGTGGCACTGCCATGAGGCCGACGCCGTGGGCTTCCGTTCCCTCGACGACTTCATGGCGATCTACGGGCTGCCGGAAGCGCTCGAGCCGGCCTGGCGCAAGAGCTGCGTCGATCTCTTCCACTACACGCCTCGGGAGGAGGTCGAGCGCTTCGCGGACGGAGACCTCTTCGACCTGGGTGACGTGACGGTCCGCGTGGTGCACACGCCGGGCCACACCCGCGGACACTCGGCCCTCGTCGTCGCGTGGGGCGATTCGGTCGAAGAGCGCCTGGTCTTCCTGGGGGACATCGATCTCTCGAGCTTCGGACCCTACTACGGGGATGCGTGGTCGGATCTCGAGGACTTCGAGCGCAGCCTGCGCACCGTGCGCGCGCTCGAGGCAGGGGCCTACCTGAGCTTCCACCACATCGGGCTGGTCGACCGGGTCACCTTCGAGGAACGTCTGGACCGCTTCGCGACGAAGATCGTCCTGCGCGAGGCCGCCCTGGTGGAGTATCTCGACGAGCCCCGGAGCCTGGACGAGATCGTCGCCCACCGCTTCGTGTATCGACCCGGCCCCGCACCGGCCATCGTCGACGCCATCGAGCGCCGCTCGATGGGCATGCACCTGACGCGACTGCTCGCGCGCGACCGTGTCGAAGAGGTGGAGCCCGGTCGCTACCTGGCCGTCGAGGCCTGATGAGGGGGCAGGGAGCGGGCTACTTCATCTCTTCGGGCGTACGCGGCTCCATGAAGCCGCGGGCCACGTAGGCGGTCAGCGGTCGGGTCCCGATCCGCTGGGCGAAGTTCGCCCGCGCCCAGTTGAACCAGCCAGGGATCACCGAGGGCGGTCCTCCGAGATTCTCGAGCGCGACGCGCACCACCTCCTCGGGCGGCTCGCCACCGTGGCTGATCTCGTCCGCCGCGTCCTGGAACTCGGTCTGCACCGGCCCCGGCTCGAGCACCAGCACGTCGACTCCCCGAGCTCGCAGCTCGACGAAGAGCGCCTCGCCCAGGAAGAGATCGAAGGCCTTGGTGGCCGCGTAGACGGCGTGATACGGAATCGGCTGATGGCCCGCGGCGGACCCCGTGAAGATCACGGCGCCGCGACCCCGCTCGACCATGCCCGGAGTCAGGCGGCTGGCGAGGACCAGGGGCGACTGGCAGTTGAGGGTCACCATGCGCTCGAGGCGCTCGGTCTCCTGCTTGTCGACCCGGCCCGCGTATCCCGCCCCGGCGTTGTTCACGAGGATTCCGATCTCGAGGTCCCGAACCGCGTCGGCCAGGCGCGCCGCGCCGTCGGGGCTGGACAGGTCGACCGCCACGGTGCGGGTCGCGACGCTCCACTGCTTCTCGAGCTCGTCGGCCAGGGCGCGAAGCCGCTCCTCCCGGCGCGCGGTCAGCACCAGCGACACGCCTTCGCGTGCCAGCGCACGTGCGAACTCGGCTCCGATCCCCGCGGAGGCGCCCGTCACGAGGGCCCATTCGCCGTAGCGTTCGGCCAGGGTCGCGAGGCGCGGAGCGAACTGCTCCTCGGCGGAGTAGAGCCCCCAGGCGATCAGTCCGAAGGGAACGCCGGCGATGAGACCCCCCACGAAGCCCAGGAAGCCGCCGACGGAGACCACGGTCCACACGAACATCCCGAAGGCCACCTGGGCCGCATACGCGGCTCCCCAGGTCCGCATCCAGGGCCGCCTCCTTCGGAAGCCGTAGACTGCTGCGCCGTAGACGAACCAGTGCGGCAGGGCCATCACCTTGGCGGCCCAGCCCGTGAACAGGATGCCGAACCACACCTCCTGGTCGGCCTCGACGGGCTTCCAGAAGATGTCCCACGGCATGTAGACGAAGGCCATCCAGCCACAGAAGACGAGCAGGGCGTTCATCCAGCCCGGCCGACCCTGGAAGACGTCTCGGATCCAGTCGTTCATGCGGGACTCCTGGGCGCAATCGCACCGGAAGCGTAGCCTAGCGGGCGAACGCTTCGCGTTCGCTGGCTGCGGGGTCTGCACTCCGTGCAGACCGTCCCTGGCGGGCGAACGTCTTGCGCTCGCTGGCTGCGGGGTCTGCACTCCGTGCAGACCGTCCCGGGCGGGCGGTGGGAGAATCTGTGGAACGACTCGAGCTGGCGGCGTTCGAACGCTGTGCGGCCGACTTCGACCGGGCCGTCGAGGCCGACCCGGAGATCGATCCCTTCTGCTCGCGCAGCGAGTGGATCCTCCCCTTCCAGCGCGCCTTCCTGCCCGAACGCGAGCTCTTCCTGTTCCGCGGCGGCCAGGACGGGCACTCCTTCGCCGCGCTGGCCTCGCGCGAGCATCCCGCCGTGGGCCACTATCTCGAGGCGGTCGAGAACATGTGGTGCTTCGCGTGCCCGTTGGTTGGCGCGAACTCCCTGGCGTTGCTGGAGGCCGCCATCCACGAGCTGGCGCCCCGCCAGACGCCCATGCACCCGGGCGTCGCGCTGGTCCTCTCCGGGGTACCGGCCTCGCGCGACCCGAAGAGCCTGCTCGGCCGCATCGCGACGGGTCTCGAGGACCGCTACCACCTGCGCGCCGTCGACTCGACCGTTCGCTTCGTGGCGAGCCTGGAAGGCGGGGTCGACGGCTGGCTGTCGCGCCGCTCCCGCTCCTTCCGCAAGAGCCTGCGCGCCGCCGGCCGGCGCGCCGAGCAGGAGGGTCTCCACTTCGAGCACCTGGAGATCGCGGACGCCGAGACCGCCGAAGCCCTCTATCCCCGCATCCTCGAGATCGAGAGCCGCAGCTGGAAGTCGGCCAGCGGAAGCGGAGCGGACAGCGGCCACATGCGCGCCTTCTATCAGGACATGCTTCCGCGACTGGGCGCGCGCGGTGGCCTGCGCGTCCTGATCGCGAGCCGCGAGGGTCGCGACCTCGGCTACCTGCACGGCGCCCTGACCGGCCGCCACTTCCGCGGGCTGCAGCTGAGCTACGACCAGCGCGTCGACGAGCTGTCCGTGGGAAACCTCATGCAGCTGGCGATGATCGAACGGCTCTGTGAGGAGGGTGCGCGCAGCTACGACCTGGGAACCCGCTCGGGCTACAAGCAGCGGTGGGCCGAGGAGGGCCTCCGGACCCTCACCCTGCTGGCACGGCCGCTCTAGGGAAGGTCTGCACAGGGTGCAGACCCCGCAGCAAGCGAACGCGAAGCGTTCGCCGGCTAGCGAGGATGCTGGAGAACCCACTCCCGTCGCGACACGCGCGCCTCGCCGACGGGCCTCGCTTCCGAAGCCTCCTTCACTCGGAAGGGGGGCGCCGGGTCGGACGGTTCGCGTCGCGCCAGCCCTTCATGTGGCCTTCGAGGTCGTAGACCTCCTCGATTCCGGCCTGCTGCAGGGTGGCCTCGGCCTTGCCCGCTCGACCGCCTCGCTCGCAGTAGACGACGACCTTGTCGGGACTCGCGGCCTCCACCTCGTCGATCCGGCTCTCCAGCTGGTCGTAGGGGATGTGGACCGCGCCCGGAACGTGCCCCGCCTCGAACTCCTCCTCGCTGCGCACGTCGAGGACCAGGATGCGCTCCTGCTTCGCCTTCAGGGCCGCGAGCAGGGCCTCGGGGTCGATGCTCTGGACCTCCCCCGCCAGGGCGGGTGCGGCCAGCAGTAGCGCGAGGAGCGAAGCTCCGAATCGTCCCGGTCCCATCGCCTTCTCCT
>JANQSB010000187.1 GCA_028284295.1 Myxococcota bacterium
GGCTCTCGATCTCGAGATGGACCTCGGCCTGCTCCCGCATCAACGGCAGCTCGTAGCGGGTGAAGTGGTCGCTCGGCGCGTCGTAGCCTCGACGCTCGCGGACGGGCGGAAGGCCCATCGCGTCGCGCAGGTCGTCGACGGCGCGCCCCACCCGGCAGGCGAGGGACTCGAAGTTCGCGATCGCCAGCACCACGACTCCCGTGGGCGCACACACCCTCGCCATCTCGCCGATCGCCGCCAGGGGCTGGTCGAAGTGATCGATGGCGCCCTTGCAGATGACCCCGTCGAAGCTGCCCGTCGCAAAGGGCAGGCAGTCCCCCCAGGCCTGGATCCAGTCGGGGTGGTCCGCACCGTCCTTCGCCTTGTCCTCGGCGAAGAGGCGGGCCATCTGGGTCATGCGTCGTGAGGGCTCGGCACCGACGACCCGCGCGCCGCGCTCGGCCAGCGCGATGGCGTCCTGTCCCACTCCGCTCGCGACGTCCAGGATGCGTACCCCGGGACCCGGTCGTGCGCGCTCGAGGGTGAGCTCGGTCATGCGCTCGAACAGGAACTCGCTGTCCGGCGTCATCCCGGTCGGGATGACGTCGCTCATGTCTCGGTCGAGGTCGACGATGCGCACGGCGCGAAGCTAACCCGACCCGTTGCGTTATGCTCCCACCCGGCCATGCAGGGTCCCCAGCCCCGACCGGAAAGCAGCGGCTCCGACTCCGACCGCGAGGGTGGCTTACGCGGGCTCCGGAGCCTCGGCCGCAGCGCGATCGACCGCCTCTACGCGTTCCGGGTCATCTACGTCGCGATCTTCCTCTTCATCCTGTTCTACGTCTTCAGCGTTCGCGGTGCCGAGCAGCTGCTCCAGAACCACTTCGGCGAGGTGGTGCGCGAGGCCGTGCGGATCACCCGCCTGAACGTGCCGGTGAAGCAGCAGATCCAATCCCGCATCCACAAGCAGGTCGAGCGGTCGCGCTGGGTACGCTGGGGGGGCGTCCAGGCGACGGTGATCGTTCTCGCCAGCGACGGCGCGACCTGGCTCTACGTGGGCGGCCGGACGGCGCCGTCCCAGGGGGCCCTCGACCCGGCAAGCATCGCCCGGGAAGCGCAGCGGCTGCTCCCCGCCCAGCCGACCGTGATCATCTCGGTCCCGCACAACGCGCTCCTCGCGAACGGCATCCTGGTCTTCTGGGCGACGATCCTGCTCTCGGGCCTCTTCTTCTACAACCGGGCGCTGGGACGCGGCGAAGCCAGCCGTCTGCAGGAGGTGGTGGCCGCACGGGACCTCGTCGTTCTGCGCGCGGAAGGCATCGAGCAGGAGCTCGAGGCGGTCCGGCGCCGGATGCTCGAGGTGGAGCCCGTCGAACGCGAGCAGACCGAGGAGATCCGCTCGCTGCAGGAAGAACGGCGCAGCCTGCAGACCAAGCTGGAAGCCCTGGCCCAGCGCGAGGAGGATCTCCGCTCGAAGGCCGCCCGGGCCGTGGAGCTCGATCAGGAGCGGCGCGCGCTGGAGGATCTGCTGGAGGAGGCGGGCAGCGACCTGGCCGCGCGGGACGACGAGATCCGCCGGCTGCAGAGCTCCATCAAGCAGGGGGGCGACGCCAAGGCGCCGCGCTCCGGCGCCGGGACGACGCGCTCTCGCGAGGCGGAGCTGCTGGCACGGCGATTCGAGACCCTCTACAAGACGCTCGAGATCGACGGACGCGCCATCTCGGACCTGATCGCCTTGCGCGACGAGACGATGAAGCTCAAGGCCGAGGAGAGCCTGAAACGCCTCGCCGACGAGACCGAGAACGTCGCGGTACGGCGCAAG
>JANQSB010000235.1 GCA_028284295.1 Myxococcota bacterium
GGGAAGACGTCTGGACCATCCTCAGCACGGCCGAGATCCAGCAGGACGACGGGGGG
Organism: Myxococcota bacterium; assembly: GCA_028284295.1. GTDB lineage: Bacteria > Myxococcota_A > UBA9160 > UBA9160 > UBA4427 > JAJDAN01. Next base: position 57 of record JANQSB010000235.1, read on the forward strand.
AGCGAGGCGCAGAGCGAGATCGAGCTCGACCTCTTCTTCATGATCCTCACCATCGCCGGCAGCGAGACCACCCGGAACGCGATCTCCCTCGGCATGATGGCCCTGCTCGACCACCCCGAACAGCTCGAGACCTTGAGACGAGAGCCTGCTGCCATGCGGCCGGCTGTCGAGGAGATCATCCGCTTCGCGTCGCCCGTGAGCTACTTCGCACGCCGCGCGACTCGCGATACGGAAGTCCGCGGCGTCCCCATCGCAGCCGGACAGCGAGTCACCCTCTGGTATCCCTCCGGCAATCGGGACGAGGACACCTTCGTCGAGCCCGACCGATTCGACATCGCTCGAGACCCCAACCATCACGTCGCCTTCGGCGGGGGTGGCCGCCACTTCTGCCTCGGAGCGAACCTCGCGAGGCGCGAGATCGCGATCCTCTTCGAAGAGCTGCTGGCCAGAGCGAGCGAGATCGAGACCACGGGCCCGCCCGTCTACAGCGTCCAGGGGATCGGGAACCCGGTCTATGTCTCGCTGAAGGAGCTGCCCGTCCGGATCGCATGAGCGAGATCGGCGGAAACGCTCCGGTGCCATGAGGACCCGCGGCGGGCGAAAGGAGAAGGACGATGGCGGAAGCCAGGGAGGCGCTCGGGTTCGACCCCGATGCGTTGCGCGAGAAGTACCGGGAGGAACGCGACAAGCGCCTGCGGCCGGAAGGCAACGAGCAGTACGTCGAGATCAAGGGGAACTTCTCCCACTTCGAAGACGACCCCTACGTGGAGCCGGGCTTCGCCCGCGAGCCCGTGGAGGACGAGGTCGACGTGGCGCTCGTCGGGGGCGGCTTCGGGGGCCTGCTCGCGGGGGCACGCCTGCGACAGCTCGGAGTCGAAGACGTCCGGATCATCGAGAAGGGCGGGGACTTCGGCGGCACCTGGTACTGGAATCGCTATCCGGGCGTAGCGTGCGACATCGAGTCGTACATCTATCTTCCTCTCCTGGAAGAGCTCGACTACATCCCCAAGGAGAAGTACAGCCGCGGCGAGGAGATCTTCGACCACTGCAAGGCGATCGCGCGGAAGTACGATCTCTATCGCGACGTGCTCTTCCAGACCGAGGTCACCGAGATCCGGTGGGAACCGGAAAGCGCGCGCTGGATCGTCTCGACCGACCGGGGAGATGCCATCCGGGCCCGCTTCGTCAGTCTCGCCAATGGATTCCTGCAGAAGGCCAAGCTTCCGGGGATTCCGGGACTGGACCGCTTCCGCGGCCACTCCTTCCACACCAGCCGCTGGGACTTCGACTACACCGGTGGCGACTCCCACGGAAAGCTCTCGAAGCTGTCGGACAAGCGCGTGGGCATCATCGGAACCGGAGCGACGGCGGTCCAGTGCATCCCCCATCTCGGCGCCAGCGCGAAGCAGCTCTACGTCTTCCAACGCACTCCCTCGTCCGTGGGCGTGCGCGCCAACGCACCCACGGACCCCGAGTGGGCGCAGAGCCTCGAGCCCGGCTGGCACCAGAAGCGCATGGACAACTTCCAGATCCTGACTGCAGGCGGCTTTCAGGAAGAAGACCTGGTCGCCGACGGCTGGACCGACATCGTGCGCAAGGTCCTGACCCTGATGCTGGGCCAGGAGAATCCGGACGTCTCACCCGAGGCCATCGACCGTCAGGTCGAGCTGGCGGACTTCATGAACATGGAGGAGATTCGTGCCCGCGTGGAGTCCGTCGTCGAAGATCCAGAGACCGCAGAAGCCCTGAAGCCCTGGTACCGGCAGTTCTGCAAGCGCCCCTGCTTTCACGACGAGTATCTCCAGACCTTCAACCGCCCCAACGTGACCCTGGTCGACACCCACGGCCAGGGGGTCGAACGGATCACCGAGAAGGGTGTCGTGGTGGACGGGCGGGAGTACGAGCTCGATTGCCTCATCCATGCCACGGGCTTCGAAGTGGGGACGGACTATGCTCGGCGCGCGGGCTTCGACGTGATCGGGCGCGACGGCCTCGCTCTTACGGAGAAGTGGGCGGACGGAGTCCGGAGCCTGCATGGAATCCACATGCACGGCTTCCCGAACTGCTTCATGATGAGCATCGCCCAATCCGGCTTCACCGTGAACTTCCCTCACATGATCAACGAGCAGGCGAAGCAGATCGCCTACGTCATCCACACGGCCCTCGAGCGGGGACTTCGCAGTCTCGAGGTCTCGCAAAAGGCGGAGCAGGACTGGGTGGACGCGGTGATCGCGACCGGCGGCAAGACCGTGGAGTTCGGCGAGAACTGTACTCCGGGCTACTACAACAACGAGGGACAGCCTCCGGCATCGAGCCTCCAGAACGGCTTCTACTTCGGGGGCCCGACCGAGTTCGTCGAGATTCTCGAGAAGTGGCGCGACAACGGCGCTCTGGAGGGCCTCGAGCTGGTTCGCGCCGACGAGTCCGGCGAGTAGAGAAGGTGTCCATGAGTCAGAAGTCGTTCGAGGCGTCCCTGGCCGGCGACCTTCCCCCCTATGAACCGCAGCGCATCGTCGACGCCCCGTTCGCGGAGCGCGTGCGATTGGCGTGCACGATGTGGGCGGACTCGAGCCCGAATCGGCCGAGCGTGATGGCGCTCTACTGGGGCAAGTACTTCTTCGCCCTGATCGGGCTCTGGGCCTTCTGGTGCAGCTTCAACGCGGCCTATCCGGGCTTCTTCGCGTTCTCGGACTGGACCTTCACCAACGAAGCGTTCAAGAAGGCGATGGTCTGGTCGATGGCGTGGGAGCCCTTCGGCTTCGGCGGCGGCTGGGGACCGATGAACGCGCGCTTCGACAAGTGGTTCGGGGGCTACCGACACTTCGCGCGGCCGGGAACCATCAAGCTGCCACTCTTCCGGGGGGCACCGCTGATCGGCGGCGACACGCGGAACTTCCTGGACGTCGGCCTCTACGTCCTCAATCAGCTTCTCTTCCTCCGCGTCCTGATCTCGCCCGAGGTCACGCCGGAACTGCTCCTGCCCTGCTTCGTGCTCGTCGCGGTGAACGGCGTGCTCGACAAGACGCTCTTCCTCGTCGCGCGCTACGAGCACTACTGGGTCGTGATGGCGGCGCTGGTCTTCGCTGCGGCGAACGACCTCTGGATCGCGGGCTCGAAGCTGACCTGGTCCTTCATCTGGATCTGGGCGGCCGTCTCGAAGTGGAACAGCCACTTCCCGTCCGTGATCATGTTCATGATGAACAACGGGCCCTTCTTCCCGAAGGTGCTCAAGAAGCATCTCTTCAAGAGCTTCCCCGACGACCTGCGGCCCTCCGGCTTCGCCGAGACGATGGCGCTCTTCGGACACGCCTCGGAGCTCTCGATTCCATTCATCCTGCTCGCGGCGAGCGTCACGGGCAATCCCTGGATCCTGCTCGGCGGCTGCATCCTCTTCACCGGCTTCCATTCCTTCATCGGGCTCAACAACCCGAACGGCATGCCCGTCGAGTGGAACATCCTGATGATCTACGGCGGCTGGTTCCTCTTCTGGTTCAATCCGGAAGTGTCCATCCTCGACATGACGGCCATGCCGCTCCTCCTGGCAGCCATGCTCTTCTCGCTCCTCGCCGTGCCGCTCTTCGGGAACCTCTTTCCGGCGAAGGTCTCCTTCCTGCCTTCGATGCGATACTACGCGGGCAACTGGGCCTACAACATCTGGCTCGTCAGGAAGAACGGCGCGATCGACAAGCTCGGCAGGCTGAAGAAGGCGAGTGCTCCCGTCTACGAGCAGCTGAAGGAGTACGTCGAGGACCCGGTCGAGCTCGAAGCCGCCAAGACCGTGATGAGCGTCAGCCGATTCATGCACTTCGAGGGGCGCCCACTCCTCGAGGCGCTGCCGGTCGCCGTCGACGACATCGAGGAGTACGACTGGTACGAGGGCGAGCTCATGGGCGGGATGATCCTCGGCTGGAACTTCGGCGACGGACACCTCAACGGCGCGCAGCTGCTGCGGGCGATCCAGCCCATCTGCGACTTCGAGGAAGGCGAGCTGCGCGTGATCTCGGTCGAGAGTCAGCCGCTCTTCGATCCGACGATGCACTGGCGGGTCTACGACGCGGCTTCGGGTCTCGTCACCGAGGGCAGAACGAAGCTGAAGGACTACGAGGGCCACCAGCCGTGGCCGGCCGGCGAGGTCGCGCAGGCTCTGGCCGGCAGATCGGGCGGGACCGCCGACCCTTGAGCAACGGGTCGTACGACGTCGATGCCATCGTCGTGGGCTCGGGGCCGAACGGACTTGCGGCTGCGACCCGGCTCGCGGAGTCGGGACTCTCCGTCCTCGTCCGCGAGGCGAGTTCGACGGCCGGTGGGGGCCTGGGCAGCGAGGAGCTGACGCTCCCGGGCTTCGTTCACGACACGTGCTCGGCCGTCCATCCGATGGGCATCCTCTCGCCATACTTCTCGCAGCTCCCGCTCGCGAAGCACGGGCTCGAGTGGGTCTCTTCCGACATCTCCTTCGCCCATCCGCTCGACGACGGCCCGGCGATCCTGCACCGGAAGGGCATCTCGGAGGTGGCCGAGCAGCTCGGGCCGGACGCGAAGCGCTACGAGCGACTCGTCCGCCCCTTCATGCGGGATCTCCCGGGACTGCTCGCCGACGCCCTCGGCCCGCTCAAGATTCCCCGGAAACCGATCGCGATGGCCTGGTTCGGACTGCTCGGCGCGCTTCCGGCTACTTCCCTCGCCCGGATGGCATTCACCCGCGAGCCAGGACGCGCGGTCCTCGCGGGTTGCGCTGCGCACTCCATCCTGCCGCTCTCACGCGCTCTCACGGGAGCCCTCGGGCTCATGTTCCTCCTGCTGGGGCACGAGGCGGTCTGGCCCGTCGCCAGGGGAGGCTCGCGCAAGATCGCGCGGGCGCTGGTCTCGTACCTGGAGTCGCTCGGGGGTCGCGTCGAGACCGGCTCGCCCGTCGACTCGCTCGCCGAGCTGCCCCGGGCCCGGGCGGTCCTGTTCGACACCTCGCCTCGCGAGCTGGTACGCGTCGCGGGAGCCGAGCTTCCGGCCTCCTACCGGAAGAGACTCGGCCGCTACCGATACGGACCCGGTGTCTTCAAGATCGATTGGGCGCTGGATGGGCCCCTTCCGTGGAAGGATGCCCGTTGTGCTACGGCTTCCACGGTCCACGTCGGAGGCACCCTCGCAGAGATCGCCGCCTCCGAGCGAGCAGCGTTCCGGGGACAGCACACCGATCGCCCCTTCGTGATGGTCTGCCAGCAGAGCGATCTCGATGCCTCGCGCGCCCCTTCCGGTCAGCGGACCGGCTATGCCTACTGCCACGTCCCACACGCATCCACCGTCGACATGACAGAGGCCATCGAGAGCCAGATCGAACGCTTCGCCCCGGGGTTCCGGGACCGGATCCTCCTCCGGCGCACGACGAGCCCGGCTCAGCTGGAGGCGGCCAATCGGAACTGCCTGGGCGGTGTCGTTGCAGGCGGTGTCGCCGACGCCTTCCAGCTCTTCACACGACCCGTCGCCCGGCTCGATCCCTACACGACGCCGAATCCGCGCTTCTTCATATGCTCCGCCTCGACACCGCCCGGAGGAGGCGTTCACGGCATGTGCGGCTACTGGGCTGCAACAGCCGTGCTGCGCACACTAAGATAATCGGTATAGGAGGAGGAATCCGATGAAGGCCGCAGTCCTGCGCGAACTCAACGCGCCCCTGGTGATCGAAGACGTGACCATCGAGAAGCCCCAGGCGGGAGAGGTGCTGGTCCGCACCGCCGCGTCGGGGATCTGCCACAGTGACCTTCACGTGATCGAAGGCGGCATTCCCCTGCCCCCTCCCTGCGTTCTCGGCCACGAACCGGCGGGTGTCGTGGAAGAGGTGGGCGAAGGCGTGACGGGCTTCGCTCCCGGCGACCACGTGATCGGATGTCTCTCGGCCTGGTGCGGGGTCTGCGAGCTCTGCGTCAGCGGCAAGCCCTACCTCTGCCCCGGCGCCTTCACGGAGTTCGGCCGCCCCATCGGCACCACGCCGCGACTCAGCACCAATGGCGACCCCATCCTCCAGTTCGCGAACCTGAGCTCCTTCGCGGAGCAGATGCTCTGCCCGGAGCGCTCGCTGGTGAAGATCCGTCCGGACATGCCCCTGGACCGGGCGGCCCTGATCGGCTGCGGTGTCACCACGGGCCTCGGGGCAGCACTCCACACGGCCCGCGTCGAGCCGGGGAGCAGCTGCGCGGTCATCGCCTGCGGAGGCGTGGGACTCGCCGCCGTCCAGGGCTGCCGCATCGGCGGAGCGGGTCGCATCATCGCCATCGACAACCAGCCGAAGAAGCTCGAGCTCGCGCAGCAGCTCGGCGCGACCCACGTCATCAACGCCGCCGATGGCGATCCCGTGGCGCAGGTGATGGAGCTGACCGGCGGCGGTGTCGACTACGCCTTCGAGTGCATCGGCCTCGCGGTGACGACCCAGCAGGCCGTGGGGATGATCAAGCGGGGAGGCGCCGCGGTCTTCGTGGGCGTGGTACCCGTGGGACAGATGGTGGAGTTCCACGTGGCAGACATCACGCTGTCCGAGAAGCGCATCCTCGGCTCTCTCATGGGTTCGAACCGCTTCCGCGTCGACATGCCGCGCTACGTGGACTTCTACCTGGACGGCCGCCTCAAGCTCGACGAGATGATCTCCGCCCGCATCGGCCTCGAAGACGTGAACGACGCCTTCGACCGCATGCGCCAGGGCGAGATGGCGCGCCAGGTGATCCACTTCGAGCACTAGAGACCGGGTCGTGGCCTGCCGTCGCCACCCGCTTCGAGCCGAACGACGAGGAGAACGCCCATGAGCGCCGGCTACCAGTTCGACGGAGACAAGATCGACTGGACCCCGATCGAGGATCCCACGCAGGACTACCCCTGCAAGTACGAGATGGCGATTCTCGGGGCAGATGCCGAGACCGGCCGCCTGGACATGGTGGTACGCTGGCCGCCGAACTCGTACTGCCATTTCCATCGCCACGTCGCGGACACGGCGATCCTGGTTCTCGAGGGCGAGCAGCACGTGATCGAGATCCACGACGACGGCAGCGAGGGCGAGCACAAGGTCCGTCCGGCGGGCACCTATGTGATGAGCCCCGGAGGCGAGGCGCACATGGAGCGTGGCGGCCCCGAGGGCGCTCTCGTCTTCTTCTCTCTCTACGCGGGAGACGGGCCCGTCTTCGAGACCCTCGACCAGGACATGAAGGTGCTGGACGCGGCGACGGTCGCGGAGATGGCAACAACGCCGACGCTTGGCGTCAAGTGATCGCGGGGGGCCGTCGGCGACGATGGCCCATCCCTCCCGCGAGCCACCTGGGAGTCGATTCATGAGTCAGAAGCTGTTCGAGACCTACAAGGTCATCGACGTCGACACGCACATCACGGAGCCCGCGAACGTGTGGACCGACCGGGTCGCCAGCAAGTGGGGCGACAAGGTCCCCCACATCCGGACGATCGAGGGGCGGGACATGTGGTTCATCGGCGACGCCCCGGTCGGCGGCCCCGGCTTCTACACGATGGCGGGCCACACCGGAACCTACCCCGACACGCCGAAGGGCTACGACGACATCCCCGCGGCGTCCTACGACGCGAAGGCGCGCCTCGAGCTCATGGACCAGGAGAAGATCCACGGGATGGTCCTCTACCCGAACGTGGGTGGCTTCGGTTCGGGCAGCTTCCTCAAGCTCGGCGAGCCCGCACTGATGCTCGAGTGCGTGACCGCCTACAACGACTTCCTGGTCGACTGGGCGAGCGCAGACCTGAACCGCCTGCTCCCCGTGATGGCGCTCCCCTTCTGGGACCTGCAGTCGTCCGTCGAGGAGATCCAGCGATCGGCAGCCAAGGGGCATCGCGCCGTGCTCTTCGGCAGTCGGCCCGAGACCTTCGGCGAGCCCCCCCTCGGCCACAAGCACTGGGATCCGATCTGGGCTGCCGCCCAGGAAGCCGGCCTCCCGATCAGCTTCCACATCGGCGGCGGGGACCTCAGCGACCTCATGAACGACACGGCCGACATGGGCTTCAAGGCGAACTTCGCACGCGGGAGCTCGCTCGCCCTGCTCGACAACCAGAGCTGCCTCGCGAGCCTGATCTTCGGCGGCGTCTGTGCGCGCTTCCCGAGCCTCGACTTCGTCTCGGTGGAGAGCGGTGCAGGCTGGCTCTCGTGCGCGCTCGAGATGTTCGATTGGCAGTGGACGAACGGCGACGTCGCCAAGGAGCACCCGGAATACGATCTGATCCCGTCCGAGTACTTCCGACGCCAGATCTACGGGTCGTTCTGGTTCGAGCAGCGGGCGATCGACTCAGCCATCCAGGCGTTCCCGAACAACCTGATGTGGGAGACCGACTACCCACACCCGACCAGCCAGTACCCGAGCCCGAACAGCTCTGCAGTCCGCCCGGCGGACTACGCCGAGCAGGCTCTCTCGGGGCTCGACGAGGCCGTCGTGCGCTCCATCCTCCAGGACACGCCGGCCCGGCTCTACAAGGTCGAGATCTAGGGAAGCGATCCATTCCCTCGGCTCCTGCGCGAATCACGAATCGAAGTGGAGGAGGTCCCCGCGATGCCCGGATTCGAGACCATCGACTCCATGGAGATCGACGCGCCCGCGCAGCTGCTCTTCGACACGATCCTCGACTACACCCGCATGCACGAGTGGTACCCGAAGTACCGGGTCGAGGTCGTCGGCGGGGGCGAGGTGAAGGAAGGCGTCACGCTGCAGCACACGCTCAGGCCCGCTCCGATGGTGAAATCGAGCTTCACTCGCGTGATCGACAGCATCGACTCACCGCGGAAGCTCGAGGAGCGATACACGGGGGGCGATCTCGTCGGCAGGGGGCGCTGGGAGTTCGAGCCGATCGCCGAGCGGCGCACGAAGGTCTCGTTCTGGTGCGACGTGCGTTCGAACAGCATGATGATGCACATCGGGTTCTGGTTCGGCGGGGAGAAGGGGCACAACGGGATCTACCAGGAGATCCTGACGGCGTTGCAGGAGAAGACCCGATCCACAGCCGGGGCTTCGGCGGCGAAGTGAGCGAGTCCGTCTCCGACGCGGAGCTCGTCGAGCGCTTCCCGTGGGTCCAGATCACCCACGACTCGAAGCATCACTTCCGGGGCTGGCTCGACAAGCGACTCCTGATCAACCGCTGCGCCGACTGCGGGAGCTTCCACCACCCGCCCAAGCCGCTTTGCCCGGAATGCTGGTCCGAGAGCCTGGTTCCGACGGAGGTCGCGGGCAGCGGCCGGGTCCACTTGGCGATGCACCTGCACCAGGGCCCGCCGGCGCCAGGGGTGGACTACGCGCGGGGGCCGCATCCCGTGGTCAGCGTAGACCTCGACGGGACGAACGGTGTGCGCTTCAGCAGCACCGTCGTCGACCTGCCCGTCGAAGAGGTGGTGATCGGCCTGCCCGTCGAGCTGGACTGGATCGAGCGCTACGGGCATCCCTTCCCGGTCTTCCGGAAGCGGGAGGGCTGACCCCTGGCAAGGCGCAATCCGATGCGAGACGAGATCGCGATCGTGGGGCTGGGCTCGACCGAGTTCAGGCGGGACGCCGGTGGGATCTCTCCCGCGAAGCTCGCAGCCCAGGCGTCGATCGCGGCGATCCACGACGCGGGGATCGCCAAAGGGGAGATCGACGGCGTGGTGGGTGCGCTCGAGCCGGGCGCACCGCGGGCGAACCAGATGTCCGCGATCCTCGGTCTCGCCGACGTCACGCATCACTCGAGCCCGATGCCCGTCGCGATCTTCGGACTCGTCGACGCCATGACGGCGATCTTCTCGGGGCAGTGCGACACGGTGCTCCTCTACTACGCCTTCACCCGCGCGCCGTGGAACTCACGCTCCGCCGCGCAGGACCCTTTCCGTGGCTACCTCGCCGGCATGATGGGCGGCGGGCTCAAGGCACCCCCGATGCCCGAGTGGATCGACCCGGCGTCGGCGTATACGGCCTGGGCCGCGCGCTACATCCACGACTACCGGGTCCCGCGCGAGACCTTCGGTCGCGTGGCGCTCAACATGCGCGCCAACGCCGCCCGGAACCCGAAGGCCGCCATGAAGACGCCGCTCACGATGGAGGCCTACCTCCAGGCGCGCATGATCCGCCATCCGCTGTGCATGCTCGACATGGACGTTCCGGTAGACGGTGCCGACGCCTTCGTACTGACCACGACCGAGAAGGCGAAGAAGCTCACGAAGAGCCCGGTCGTGGTCCATGCGGCGACCGCCGGCATGGTGGGCAAGAACGACGAGGACCAGCTGCCATCGCTCGAGCGACACGGCCAGCACGTCGTCGTCGAGGCGCTGAAGCAGCGGAGCGAGGTCTGGATCGACGACATCGACGTGTTCTTCCCCTACGACGGCTTCAGCATCATCACGCTCGGTTGGATCGAGAATCTGGGCTTCGCGAAGCCGGGCCAGGCCGGCCGGTGGATGCAGGACAACTGGGACGACGCGCGCGGCTGCGTGATGATCGACGGTCGCGTACCGATGAATCCGCACGGCGGTTCCCTCTCCGAAGGGGCGTCGCGCGGAACGGGGCACCTTCGCGAGGCCGTGACGCAGCTTCGCGGTGAGGCCGGCGACCGACAGGTCCCAGATGCTTCGACCGCGCTGATCGGATGCGGCGGCTTCTTCTTCAATTCCCAGGGCGCGGTGCTGAAGCGGCTCTAGGTGATCGCGCCGGAGGACGACTCGAGATGAACACAAGGAAGCTGTGGAACGGAATCGGACTTGCCGCTCCCGTGCTCGCCATCGGCTGCACCCTGCTGTGGTTCGGACAGGCGCGGGCCCTGGAGATTCCCGAGAACCGGGCGCTCTTCGTCGGGGCCTGGCTCGCCGCGGCCGCCCTCGGCGTCGCGGCGTTGGTGAAGGCCGGGTGGGTCGGCCGCATCGCGGCGTTGCCGGCGATCGTCCTCGGCCTCTTCCTTCCATTCACCGTCGGAATCAGCGAACAGATCCTGCCCCCGGGCGCCATCCAGGTGGGCGACACGATTCCGGCCTTCCGTGCACCGGACGACCGCGGGGAGATCTTCGAATCCGAGCGCCTGCGCGGCCACCCGGTTCTCATCAAGTTCTTTCGGGCCCACTGGTGACCCTACTGTGTCGCCGAGTTACGGCGATGGGAAGAGCTTCGAGCCGAGTTCGACGGCCGCGGCGTGCAGGTCCTCACCGTCAGCACCGACCGTCCCGAAGAGATCCGGGAGGGTCGACGCGTTCACGGGCTGCAAGCGATCATGCTCTCGGACCGAACCCTCGCGGTGACCGACGCGTTCGGTCTGCGCAACCAGGGCGTTCACTCGGGCAACCCGCGAGACGAGGTCGAGGCCCTGCCCGTGCCGACATCCCTGCTCGTGGGTGCCGACGGCAAGGTGCTGTGGATGGACGTCTCCGCGAACTACCAGCGACGCACCAGGCCCGAAGTGGTGCTCGCCGCCCTGCGGAAGCACCTCGACTAGACATGGCCCGGTCTCGACCCCGGCGCATCCGCCACCTTCGCCGCTGAAGACCTGGAACACTCGAAAGGAGTCCCACCCGTGCTGACACTTCACTTCGCGCCCAACTCCCGAGCCAGTCGGATCTACTGGCTGCTCGAGGAGCTGGACATTCCCTTCGAGCTGAACCGCATGGACTTCCACCCGAAGGATCTGAAGTCCGACGAACACCGCGCACGCCATCCCCTGGGACGGGTCCCGGTGCTCGACGACGACGACGTTCGGATCTTCGAGTCGGGCGCCATCGTCGAGTACATCCTCGCGCGCCATGCACCGGGCCGACTCAAGCCGACCGTCGACAGCCCGGAGTTCCCCGTCTATCTGCAGTGGTTCCACTACTGCGAGGGCATGGTGATGCCGCCGATCAACACGATCGTCGTGCACACGATCCTGCTGCCGCCGGAGCGGCGCGACCAGACGGCGCTGGAGCAGGCCAGGCGGCTTCTCGGCAAGGCGCTCGCTCCGGTCGAGGAGGCCCTCGAGGGCAAGGACTACCTGATCGGCGAGTTCTCCGCGGCCGATTGCATGTTGGGCCACTCCTGCATCATGGCAAGCCGGCTGGGCCTGGTGACGGACGACATGCCGAACCTGAGAGCCTACGCCGAACGGCTGCTCGCTCGCCCCGCCTGCGCCGAGGCGTTCGCGGCCTGACCACCGGAACACCGCTGCGGCAACACCAGCGCGGCGAGTGCGGCTTCGGCGGGCCTACTCGAACTCGACGTCCAGCTTCTTGATGATCCGCTCGGCGACCCAGCTCCCGTCGGCCTCGGTGTTCGCCTCTTCCAGCCACACCTCGTCCGGCAGATGCTCGAGGAATCCCTCGACCATCTTCTTGACGAACTCGATTCCCAGCTTCCTGCCGATGCAGATGTGTGCAGACCCACCGAACACGAGCGTGTTGGCCCCCGAGAACTTCCGATCGAGATCGATGGCGCAGGGCTCCGGATAGAGGCTCGGGTCCATGTTGAGCCCCGGAAAGAAGAGGTAGATGGGCTCTCCCCGCTCGAGCGTGAAGGGACCGATGTCGAAGTCCTCGTGGACGTAGCGCAGCAACGCCTTCACGTGGTTGTCCCGCCGCAAGAGCTCCGTCACCACATGGTCGTTCCGCACGAGGTCGGGTTGCCGGGCGAGCTCTCGACGGATCTCCGGGTTGCGGATCAAGGTGCGAAGCACGAACGCAGAAGAGATCCCGGCAGTATTCGCCAGCGCGATGATCAGGTTGCCGGCGATGTTGTACCGCAGGGTCTCCTCGCCGATGCCGAGGCCTTGCCCCTTCCGGATCAGCTGCTGGACGCGCGCGTCGGGCTCTGCTTCGCCCAGCCGCTCGTCGAGATACCCGAACACCCTGACGACGGCGTCGTCACAGGCCTTCAGGAGGCTCTCGTCTCCGACGTTGTCGAGAGCCTTGAGGAAGTCGAGTCCCGCCCCCTGAAGCTGCAGGAGCTCCCTCTCCGAGAAGGGAAGGCCGCAGGCGCTCAACATGACGCGCAGGGGAAGGGTCGAGATGGCTTCGACGTACTCGTCTTCCTGCCCCTTGATCGCGAGCCGCTCGTAGACGGGGCGCGCACCCGAGAAGTCGGCGACATGGGCCGTCTCGTCGAGGAAATCCATCATCAACTTCTTCAAGGTGAAGTCGGGACCGTTGGGCCTGGTGGTGTAGTTGTGCGCGAAGAACGCCGCCCGATTGGGATACCGGGTCGCGTAGATTTTCTCGCGCTCCGCGATTCGAGCGCCTTCGGGGAGCTCTCTTCGGCAGACCCGGCTCCGGATGATCTGCCGCGCCTGATCGAAACGGAAGACGAACTTCATTCCGTCCGCTTCGAAGCCGAGCACCTCCTCGCGACCGTAGAGTTCTTCCAGGTAGGGGAAGGGATCGAGAGTGAAGTCCTCGTCGAAGAAGGAGACCCCGAGATCCACGAAGTCGCTGCCCACGGCCCTCGCACTCCCTTCGTCGCCGCTGCCCAGCGCATTCTCGCATCCCCGCCACCCGGAGGTCAACGCTGCACCGCGTGCTCTGGAGTGTGACGAGTCAGGGTCCGCGCTGGAGCCCGGGAATCGGCCGCTCCTCGGGCCGCCCGGAGACGTCCCGAGCGCCCGCTCGACCTCGAGGTGCGAAGACCTCCTCCAGAAGCTCTCGGGTCACTCGCCCCGGTGCCCCGATCGCGACGATCCGGGTCGAGGGTGTCCGACTGCCCCAGGGTCTCCCTCTCGCGAAGTCCACTCGCTTTCCGACGAGCTGCAGGACGATGCCGTACTGCGGCTCGTCGCGGCTCCACACGAATCCCTTCATCCGGTAGACGTCGCCGGGCAGCCGCTTCACGGCCGACCTGAGTTCCTCGAGGTCGACCGGCTGATCCGTTTCGAACGATGTCGTGCTGAAGCGAGCGTCGTGCGCGTGCTCGTCCCGGACGCAGCGGACGCAGCTCTCGCCTCGATCGTGGTCGCCCGGAATCTGCGTGTCGAGCTGGGCGGCCGCGAAACGGCCCGCCGACAGCAGGATATCGAGCGGGACATCGGCGTCGACCGCCTCGACGAGTCGGTATCGCTTGAACCGCGACCCGAGCCACTCGTGAACCCGGAGCACGGTGTCGCGCGATACGAGATCGACCTTGTTCAACACGATCATGTCGGAGAAGGCGATCTGACGGAGCTTGAGCTCCATCTGCTCGGGCACCGCGAACAGCTGCTCCGCGTCCACGAGGCAGGTGATGCTGTCCAGACGCACCCGATCGCGGAACTTCCGGTCGGTGAAGGTCAAGGCGATGGACGACGGATCCGCGACTCCGCTCGCTTCCAGCAGGACGTATTCCGGCCGCTCCTCCCGGGCGAGCACCGTCTCCACGCTCTCGATCAGATCTTCCCGGATCGAACAGCAGATGCAGCCGTTCGCGAGGCTCATCACGTCGTCCTCGACGCCGACCACCAGGTCGGCATCGACGTTGATCGAGCCGAAATCGTTGACCAGGACGGCGACGCGGAGGCCGTGGTCGCCACTCAGGATCCGGTTCAGCAGCGTGGTCTTCCCGGCGCCCAGGAATCCGGTGAGGATCGTGACGGGAACGGCCTCGATCGACCCCAATTCGACCGTGACCATCTAGTCGTCCCCTTCGCCGCCGAGCAGGGCGGACAGGTCGATGGAGAAGTCCCTGGGCCACTCGACGAGCGGATCGCGCAGCACCTGCTTCGGGTAGTAGGCGGCCGGGTCGATCTCCATGTCGCGGTACTTCTTGTCCTGCTGCTTCTCCCTCGGAACCCGGGGGTTCGGGAAGTCGAAGGTCTTGGGGACCGGTTCGCCCGCACGCTCCGCGGCAGCCACCATCTCCGGGAAGGGCTGTACGTTCCCCGACTTGCCGGGCAGGGCTGCCTCCCGGGACCAGATGGCGTCCTTCGTGACGTTGATGACGGTTACGTCGACGCCGAACTGGAACAAGCCCTGCCAGTACGCACGAATCCCCGCCACCATCTCGGCATCGATGTCCGAGTCCGCGGCGTAGTGGGTGACCATGCCCAATCGGGGGTTGGTCTCGGCGAAGATCTTGCCCACGGCGTAGTGGGAGGTGTGATGCGTGTCGATGGTGTAGTTGAACAGCTGCGGCGGGATGCCGTACTTGTATTGCATCAGCTGACCCACGTCCTGGCCGGCCAGCTCGGTCACGAAGACATCCACGCCCTTGCCGTACTCGAGTGAGAGCTCGTCGGGGCGGCCGTCGCTGGTCCAGACGAAGCTGAGATCGTTCCAGTCGAGCCGGTAGCCCACGGCGCCGTCCTTGGCGTGGCTTCTCGGCCAGCTGCGGATCACCACACCGTCCTCGTCCAGTACCACGCCGCCTTCCTTGCTGTAGTCGAACTCGTTGACCTCGATCTCGTAGCCATCACCGATGGGGAAGCAATCGAAGGCCTCGAGATGCCAGCGCAGCATCTGCTTCATGCCATCCACCATCGCCTTCGTGCCGAGCTCCGGCGTGCGGCCCGAGGGGCCGTGGATCCGCAAGGGCGTGTAGCCGCCCGACCAGGCACGGAACGGGTAGACGTAGGGGATGTCTGCGTAGTGATCGACGTGGAGATGGCTGATGAAGATGTCGCTGATCATCTGGGCGGGAACCTGCATTCCGATGACGTTGCGCACGCATCCCGATCCGAAGTCGAAGAAGAAGCGCTTGCCGTTGCCGAGCTCCACCATGATGCAGGTGCCGGCCTGATCCTCGCGCGGCGGATAGGGTGTCGAGCCCAGGAACGAGATGCGCATCTCGTCGGCGCCCAGGGTCTCGACGCGCGGGAAGTAGTTGGCCGCCGAGACCACCGACGGTGTCGGCCGGTAGTAGGAGGGCAAGCTGATGCCTCCGCCCGGGATGCCGCCGTAGGGGTTCGTCAGCGAGTCGCCCAGGGGCCCCTCGCCCCGGTGCGCGCTCGCCTGGCCAGCGGGGAGGGCTGCCGCACCCGCTGCCATCACGCCGGTCGCCACTGCGCCCTTCAGCAGCTCCCGTCGAGACGTGCCCGAGACGGGCCGCTCCTCGTCCCTGCGTGACTCGTTTCCTTCTCGCTCGTCTTCATTGGCCATGGTGGGTTCTCCTTGGTTCGAGCGCTGGACACGCCAGCCCTGTCGTTCGCGACCCCCGCGATCTCCTGTCCGCGGCCTCTCCTCGGCGGCCAACCGGGCGCTGCCCCGGCCGGGCCAGTACCTGGACGGAGCTCAGGCACGGCAGGCCCGCCAGTCCCATCGCCAGTCGCTCGCTTCTCATCCTGCCTCCTCGCTGAGGCCTAGCGCCTCTGACGCCGGGAGAGGCTCGCGGCCAGAATCCTGTGGATCGCTGCCGACAGCGACGAGCCGTCCTCGGCCGCGACAGACTGCAGTGTCGTCAGCTCCGAATCCGTCAGGAAGGTCACGACCCGGTTCGAACGACGCTCCTCGCGGGGCACCGAGGGGCGCCCCAACCGTGCCCGGGCGGCCCCGGCCTCTGCACCTCGTGCCTCGCGACTTCCCTGGCGGGTTCGTCCCACGGCCTGCTCCTCGCACTTTCCCGGTAAACTCCGGGATTGCGGAGAGCGACCGCATCAAACCTGCGCAATTTCGCACCCGCGGGAGTTCCCAGGCGTGCAGATCGAGCGAGCCG
Organism: Myxococcota bacterium; assembly: GCA_028284295.1. Lineage (GTDB taxonomy): Bacteria > Myxococcota_A > UBA9160 > UBA9160 > UBA4427 > JAJDAN01. The sequence goes on from JANQSB010000235.1 coordinate 16,637, forward strand.
AGTTCGGCGACATCGACGAGTTCTCCGAATCGCTCACGGGCTGGCAGCTCGATTGGCGTCAGCTCGAGGCCGGCGCCCTGAGGGTGAGTGCGACCCAGATCGCGAGCGCGGAATCGCTCCTCTCGTACGTTTCCTTCAACCGCCCGTTCCTCCAGGCCGGTGCGACGCCTTCCGGAATGCGCAGCTTCGCCCTCGTCCAGCAAGGGCTCGAACCCAGCGTCGTCGCCTGGGGGCACCGGATGGTCGGCTCGTCCATCCTCCCCTTCCCGGACTCCTACGAAGCCACGTCGACCGTCGGCTACTCCGCGCACACGATCGCGGTCCGCGAAGACACCCTGCTCGAGCTGGCCGCGGAGCTCGATCGGGAGCGCGAGCTCCGACGTGCGCTCTACATGGACACCCCGATCGTCTGTAGCCCCGCATCGCTGCGAGCGCTGAACGAGGCTGCGAACGCCATCGTCTTCGGCTGCGGGGAGATCTCCACCAGCAGCCAGGCGGCCGCGATCGGGGAAGAGCTCGACCACTCGCTCCCGCGCCTGCTCGTCCTCGCCCTGACCTCGGCGGCTCCCGCCGCCGACTCCGTTCGATCTTCCGCCTCTCGGGGCAATCGTCGCGACACGGCCGCGCGCGCCTGCGCCTTCATCGAGGAGCACGCCCGAGACCTGCCGACCGTTCAGGGGATCTGTCGCCAGATCGGAGCGAGCCGTCGGACGCTCGAGTACGCGATGCGCGAGCACGCCGGCGTCAGTCCGAAGATCTACCTTCAAGCGGCTCGCCTGCAGGGCGTGCGACGAGAGCTGGCCCGTGCCGAGCCGGACACGCGGATCGCCGACGTCGCCGGAGCATGGGGATTCTGGCACATGGGCCAGTTCGCGAGGGACTACCGACGCTGGTTCGGCGAGCTTCCCTCGCAGACGCTCGCCAGCGGCTCGCATCGCTAGAGCCCCCGCCCGCGCGCTTCGAGGCTCGCCGAGAGCTTCGCCCCCTACCGGCTCGCGCTGACCTCTCCTCTCAGGGAGCCGGCCCCGATGGAGAGGGCCCTTCCGGCGGCACTCCACGCGGCCGGGCCGGAATCTCCCGGTCGACGATCGGGATGATGGCGGCCGTCAGCCCCTCGAGACTGCGGCTCAGGGCCGCCACCAGCTCCTCCACGCCGTCGTCCTCGACCGGTTGTCGATCCGTGAAGGTACGCGCCGCCCGGGCGTTGCTCTCACCCGGCAAGAGCAGCAGCCAGGTGACGACCAGCTCCACGGACTCGCCACGGCGCATGTCGAGCCGGGTCGTGAACAGCTGGAGCTGGGCGTCGGTGCTGCCGCCGCCGGACCACGGCCAGACCACGCCCTTCAGCCCGGGGATCTTGAGCGTGAGGTTCTCCGCGATGACGCGTGCGATGCCCTGCTCGAGCGGCTCTCCCCAGTGGTCGAGTGGCAGGACGACCAGGCGGTTGTCGCCCTCCAGCAGGACCACGTTCGTGCGGTCCAGCTGGGTCGGCAGCTCGATGGGCCCCACCGCGATGCTCCGGTCCGTCTCCGCGATCTCGGGCAGGCCCGGTGACGAGTTCAGCACCCAGTGGCGGATGGGCGGACTGGGCTGCCCGACGACGCTCCAGCAGCCGAGGGAGAAGGAGGCGGCTGCAATCGCGACCACTCCGAGCATGCGGGTGTTCACTGGCTGTCCTCCACGCGCCTTCCGAAGATGATGCTGTCGGGCTGATTGGTGAGGGTCTCGGAGAGCTGGCGTACCGCGCGGGCTGCCTCGTTGACCTGCTGCATGGCGCGGATCGCCTCGTGCTGTATGGGAGAGCCACCCGCATAGGCTTGCGCGAGATCGTCGAGCACGATCTCCATCCGAGCGAGCGCCAGCTTGGCCTCCTTTGCCGCGGCGGTCACGCTCTCTCCGACCGGGGTGACCTGCTCGTCGGCGCTCTCGGCGACCCGGCGGAAGGCGACGATCGTCTCGTCGAGCTCGCCCACGGCGGCTCGCAGGTTCGGATCTTCGAGCAGCTCGTTGGCCGACTGCAGCATCTCACCGAAGTCCGCCACCAGGCTCTCGAGCTGGAGGTCGCCCAGGCGCTTCGCGAGCGTGCGGACCGTCGCCTCGACCTGCTCCAGCTGGGTCGGAATGCTCGGGACTTCCTGGTAGGCCTCGTCCGATGGCGCGCGGTATACGGCCTCCTTCTCCGGCGCCATCAGCAAGGCGACGAAGCTCTTGCCGGTCACCAGGCTCTGGACGCTCAGCTGGGCGCGCATCCCGCGTTCGACCAACGCCTGGATCGCGCTTCCCCCTTCCAGCTCGTCCGGGGCGTCTCCCACCACGTCCAGGGAGCCGTCGACCAGGTCGATGTATACGGCGATCTGGATGCTGACGTCCTCCGCATAGAAGCGACCCTTGATGTCTCCGACCTTTCCGACCGGTACACCGCGAAACATGACGGGCGCGCCGCGGTCGAGCCCGACGACGCTGCCCTCGAAGTAGACGACGTAGCGATCCTGCTGCTGCCGGAGGACTCCGCTCCCGAAGAAGAGCACCGCCGCCACACTCAGTGCGGCGGCGCCGAGCACGAAGGCGCCTACGGCAGCCGGACTCGCTTTCTGGCTCATCGTCCCTCCCTGGCACCGTCACGCCGCCGGCGCGACCTCTCCCCGGTTCAGGAACTCCCGCACCTTCTCTTCCGGACACTCGCTCCGAAGCCGCTTGGGGTCGCCGTGGGCGATGGCCGTTCGTGTGTCCACGTCGAGATAGATGCAGTCGTCCGCGATGGTGAAGATGCTCGCAAGCTCGTGGGTCACCGCCACCACCGTGGTGCCCAGGCTCTCTCGCAGCTCGAGGATCAGGTCGTCGAGACGGCGCGAGCTCACCGGGTCCAGGCCCGCCGAGGGCTCGTCCAGGAAGAGGATCTCCGGGTCGAGCGCCATGGCCCGAGCCAGGCCGGCCCGCTTCTGCATGCCGCCGCTGATCTCGGAGGGCAGGAAGTCCTCGAATCCGGCCAAACCCACCAGCGCCAGCTTCAGCGACGCGATCTCGCGGATGTCCGCAGGGGAGAAGTCGGTGTACTCGCCGAGGGGCAGGCCGATGTTCTCGGCCAGGGTCAGCGAGCTCCACAGTGCGCCGCCCTGGTAGGACACGCCGAAACGTCGGGTCATCAGATCCCGCCGCTCCGGCGGCGCCTCCCACAGGCTGTCTCCGTGGAAGAGCACCTGACCGGTCGCGGGGGCCTTCAAGCCGATCAGCACCTTCATGAGCGTGCTCTTGCCGCAGCCGCTGCCTCCCATGATGATGAAGACGTCGCCCTTGCGGATGTCGAAGTCCAGGTCGCGCATGATCACGAAGTCGCCGTAGGCCATCGTCAGGTCGCGCGCGCCGATGTGCGCCTCGTGGCCGGGATCGGGGAGGCTCATCTCAGATCCCCACCAGGGTGGTCACGACGGTGACCAGCGAGTCCGTCACGATGATGAGCACGATCCCCGTCACCACGGCCGAGGTGGCCGCATCGCCCACCGCCGCGGCGCTGCGGCCGCACTGCATCCCACGCATGCAGCCGGCGAGTGCCACGACGGCACCGAAGACTCCCGCCTTGAAGACGCCCACCGACAGGTGCGTCAGGTTCAGCGCGGCCTGGGTCTGCAGCCAGTACTGGGTGGGCGAGAGGTCGAAGCTCGCGATCGCGACGATGGCGCCTCCTCCGATCCCCAGTGCCACCGCATAGATCGCGAGCAGCGGCATCATCAACATCAGGGCCACCATACGGGGCACGACGAGGAAGTCCATCGGATTGATGCCCAGCGTGGTGAGGGCGTCGATCTCCTCGTTGACGGTCATGGTTCCGAGCTGGGCCGCGAACGCGGCGCCGGTCCGACCCGCCATGATGATGGCGGCCATCATGGCACCCATTTCGCGCGCCATGCCGATCGCCACGAGGTCGGCGACGAAGATCTCCGCCCCGAAGAGCTTCAGCTGCATGGCGCCCACGAAGGCCAGGATCAGGCCCACGAGGATGCTGATCAGGGTGACGATGGGAAGCGCGTCGGCGCCGCATTGCTGGATCGTGAGCAGCAGGTCCGATCGGCGATAGCGGGCGCGCCCGGTCGCGAAGCGTCCCAGGGCCAGGGTGGCGGAGCCCAGGAACTCGACGCCCTCGCGCCAACCCGAGAGGCCGTCGAGCACGCGCTCGCCCACCGCGCTGAGGAAGGACGCCTTCTCCCCACCGCGCCCGGCTTCGCGCTCGGGCACCGCGAAGGCCAGGTCCAGCAGCTGCTGTGCGCCCGGCGGCAGACCGTCGGGGTCGATGGCCACCTCGCGCGCGCGCGCGGCCCGGACCACGCGAACCAGGAAGGTGAGGAGCACGCTGTCCCAGCCCGAGACTGCCCCGGAATCGAAGGCCAGGCGGCGAACGTCGGTCCCGGCAGCGAGCCGCGCCTCGACCTCCGCCGAGTCGGGCAGGCGGTCGAGCTGACGCCAGTCCCCCGACAACCGGACGCGAATCGCCCCCGGCTCGAG
>JANQSB010000253.1 GCA_028284295.1 Myxococcota bacterium
GCCCCGTGCACGAAGTGGACACGGCGCGAAGGCTGGGCGCGGAGCGCGTGGAGCATGCTCACCATGGGCGTGACGCCCACTCCGGCGCTTGCCAGCACCACCGGCCGCGTGCCGTGGTCGAGCACGAAGTCACCGGCGGGCGCCCGGGCGGGCACGATGCTGCCCGGCTCGACCGCGTCGTGGAGGTGGTTCGATGCGACGCCCCGGGGCTCGCGCTTCACGGAAATGCGATAGCGGTCCTCGCCCGGTGCGTTCGACAGCGAGTAGGTACGGGCGACCGGGTGCTCCTGACCCGGCACCTCCAGCTCGATCGGCAGATGCTGTCCGGCCTCGAAGTCCGGCAGGGCGCCTCCATCGCGCGCCTCGAAGTAGAAGGAGACGACCTCGTCACTCTCACGGACCTTGTCCACCAGCCGCAGCGACCGCACCGAGCCCCGTGCCTCGGTCCAGCGGATCGGGAGCGCGTTCGCGAGCTCGACGGCCTCGTCCAGCTGGAAGCGAATCAGCCTGCGTGCGCCGGGAAAGCGCGCCGCCTGCTGCTCGTCCCAGTCGATCTCCGCCCGTCCCGTCAGCTGCAGCAGCCAGCCGGCCTCGAAGTCGACGAAGAGCAGCCCGGCCCGGGGGTCGGCCACCAGGTTGCCGATGGTGTTGTAGTGGTTGTTGCCCGCATAGTCGGGAACGACCAGGGTGCGCGGGTCCTCCACCTGGACGAAGCCGGGCGGTCCTCCCCGATGCGAGGCGTCCATGCCGAAGCTCCAGTCCTGGCCCTCGCCCCGATGCCCCGTGGCGATGAAGAAGGTGTCGGCACCGGAGATCCAGGCGACCTGACCGTCGCTGAGAAAGTCGCGCGCCGTCCGGGTCGCAGGCCGGCCACGGTCCTCGGCCGGCTCCCAGCTGCGCTCCGAGATGTACTGCGGACAGTTCCCGAAGCTCTGGTCGATGTCGATCTGGACTCCGGCGCCTCCGTCGAGGCGCACCCGTCCATTGGCCCGGTTGCGACGACGGGTGTGGAGCTCGATCCCCAGCAGGCCCACGTCGTCACCGGGGCGCAGGGCATCCTCCAGCGCGTCGCCCGACACGACACCGTTGCGGATCGCCAGCGTGTGCTCGTCGGGTGACGCGATGAAGCCCGGCTGTCCGGCGACGATCGATGCCCAGGGCCGCCCCTCGCCATCGCGCGCCGCCATCACCACGAAGGGAAGCTCTTCGAAGAAGGTCCGGAAGGACTCCGGCAGGAAGGGACGCACCACCTTGCGCGCCCAGGGGTCGATGGACTCGCGCACGCCGAGGCGCTGCTGGACGGCCTGCTCGCCGGCGTGGAACGGGGACGGGGCAGGGGCAGAAGAAGAAGGGCTCGACATTTCGTTTCTCCAGGAACGGGACATGGAAAAGAGGGAGGGCGGACGGGTACCCGCGCCCCCGTCCAACCCACTCGCCGCCCTCACGCGGCCGGGGCGATCAGCTCCATGCGGATCCCGCCGGGGATCGTGCACATCATGTGGCGCGTGGGGCCGCCACCGAGCGCCTCCGGAGCGAACTCGACCTCGACGCCCGCTGCATCCGCGAGCCGCGTGTGCACGGCGTCCAGGCTGTCGGCATCGGCGACGCGGAGGGCGAAGTGATGGAGCCCGACGACGCGTCCCCGGTCGAAGGCGACGGGATCGGCATCCTGGGCCTGCCACAGGGTGAGCATCACCGTGCCATCCGAGAGGAAGACGGCCGGGTAGTCGGGCACCTCGCCGACCTGCTCGAAGCGCAGCACGTCGGTGAAGAAGGCTCGCGTCTCGTCGAGAGCCGGGACGGTGAGGCCCAGGTGGTGCACGCCCTCGGTCGGCTTCGGGTTCGTCGTCGGGGTCGCTTCGCTCATGGATCCATCCTCTCGGGAAGGGCGGGCGCCGGGCCCGCCTTCGGTTTCCGGCTTCCCCCTGGAAGCCACGAGCGGGAGGATCGGAACTCAGCAATCAAGAATAAATGGGGCGATTTCTATATCTTTACTCTGAAAAATGGAGTAAAAGCCGATTTCATGAACAAGTTCAGCGCGATGGAGACCTTCGTCCGGATCGTCGACGAGGGCAGCCTGACCGGGGCCGCCGAGGCGCTGGGCAAGTCTCTTCCGACCGTCGTGCGCAGCCTCGCCACGCTCGAGGAAGCCCTGGGCGCCCGGCTGCTCCAGCGCACGACACGCCGGATGTCGCTCACCGAGGAGGGCCGCATCTACCTGGACCGCTGCCGGCGCATCCTGGCGGACGTCGCCGAGGCCGAGGAGGCCCTGACGAGCCAACGCGCCGAGGCCCAGGGCGAGCTGCGGGTCACGTCGCCGGTGCGCTTCGGCGAGCTGCACGTCGCCCCGGCCGTGGTGGGATTTCTCCAGGCGCACCCGAAGGTTCGAGTCGAGCTCCTGCTCCTCGACCGCATCGTGAACCTGGTGGAAGAGGGCATCGACGTCGCCATCCGGATCGCATCGCCCGCCGACTCGACGCTCGTCACGACCCGCGTCGGCGAGGTGCGACAGGTGGTGTGCGCGAGCCCGGAGCTGCTCGAGCGAAGCGGCGAGCCCCGCCATCCCGCCGAGCTCTCCCGGCTGCCGACGATCTACTTCCAGGGCGCCACGCCGGCACCGCTCTGGAGCTTCGCGGAGGCCGGTCGGACCTTCGGCGTGCCCATCGCACCGAGTCTCACCTGCAACCAGGCGGCCGCCTCCGCCGAGGCCTGCTCGGAGGGGCTCGGCTTCGGCCGCTTCCTCTCCTACCAGGTCGAGTCGCTGATCGCCCAGGGACGCTTGAAGCGGGTGCTCCGGGACTTCGAGCTGCCGCCGATTCCCGTCCAGGTGGTCTTCCCGCACGCCCGGCTGATGTCGCCGCGCATCCGCGCCTTCGTCGACTGGATGAAGGACGCCCTGCCGCGCTCGCGAGCGAGGCGACAGGCACCGCCGCTCCGGCCGTGAGCGCTGGCGCCCCTGCGCCGGCGACCCGATCCGGCCCTACACTTCCGTCATGGCCACCGCACTCCTGGGGATCGGCGTCGCCATCGTCCTCGCCTCGGCCGTCCTCTGGTATGCGTGTACCTGGCTCGAGGGCGCCAGCCACGAGCTGTCCGAGTACTACGGCCTGCCGGACATCGTCAAGGGCTCGGTGATCACCGCGGTCTCGTCGTCGATGCCGGAGTTCGCCACCGCGGTGCTCGCGATCCCCGTGCACGGGGACTTCGAGCTCGGGGTCTCGGCCATCATCGGGTCGGCGATCTACAACATCCTGGTGATCCCGGCCTGCTCCGTCTTCGCACGCGGGCGCAGCCTGCAGGCCAACCGGGAGCTGATCTTCCGCGAAGCGCTCTTCTACCTGGTCTCGGTGATCGCGCTGCTGCTCGTCGTCTGCCTGGCGGTCGTCTACGGAGGGTCGGAAGGCAGCAACGGCTCCATCCGCGGCACCCTCACGCCGGTGCTGGCCTTCATCCCCCTCACCCTCTACGGCCTCTATCTCTTCATCCAGTACGAAGAGGTTCTCGACCATCGCGATCAGGTGCAGCGAAGGACCGACGTCAGCGCATGGAAGGCGTGGCTGGTGCTCCTGGGCTGCATCGCACTCATCATGGTCGGCGTCGAGGTGTTGCTGCGCTGTGCGCTCGAGCTCGGCGAGCTGCTCGACACGCCGACCTTCTTGTGGGGCATGACCATCGTGGCCGCGGCGACGAGCATCCCGGATACCTTCATCTCGGTGCGCGCCTCCCAGGCCGATCGCCCGGTATCGAGCGTCTCCAACGTTCTCGGCAGCAACGTCTTCGACCTGCTGGTCGCCGTGCCCGTGGGCGTCCTGGTGGCCGGCAGCGTGGGGATCAACTTCACGCAGGTCGTTCCGATGATGGGCTTCCTGGTGGTCGCCACCATCGCGCTGCTCGTCTTCATGCGGCGCGACCTCGAGATCTCGATGAACGAGGCCATTGCCATGATGGCCCTCTACCTGGGCTTCGGAGTCTGGATGGCCCTCGAGGCCTTCGGGGTCACGAGGGTGCTGGGACTGCCCTGAGCCGTCACCGGTCACGAAGCACGGCCCGGAGGGGAACGCCGGGCTCGCTCGGCTAGGATGAAGGGATGCGGACGCGGATCGGAACCACCCTCGCGCTCGGAGCCGCGCTGCTGTTCGGCGGCACCGGGCTCGGCTGCATCCAGGCACCGGTGACGGTCGAGGCCGTTGCCATCCCGGGCGCCGACCTCGCGGGTGCACGCACCTACGCGCTCGTGGCACCACCCTGGGATCATCCCCGGGTCGGCGCGACCATCGAGAAGGAGATCCCCAAGCAGCTCGACGCCAAGGGGCTCGAAGCGGTGCCGATCGACCAGGCGGACCTGGCCGTCAGCTATCGCGCGACCGGAGTCCGTCGGCAACGTTCCCGAACCGAAGCGGGCACGGAGGTCGTCTACACGGTGCGGGAGAGCTACATCGAAGGCACCGTCGAGATCGACGTGTTCGACGCCCGCACCCGCGACCTCATGTGGCGCGGCGTGGGGATGATCGACATCGCCAGGGAGCCCTCGGCGCCGGCAGCGTCCGCCAAGGCGGTGCGCGCCATCCTGGCGGAGCTTCCGGTGGGATCCTCCGCCGAGACCGAAGACGCGCCGTAGTCGCAGCGCGAGGAGGTCCGCATGAAGCAGCGTCTCTTCTCGCCCGTTCTGACCGGCCTGCTGGTGGTGGCGCTCACGGGCTGCGCGACACCGGGCGAGATCCAGTTCGCCACGGGGAGGCGGGCCGCGGTCAGCCCCGATGGGCTTCATGCGATCGAGACCTGGGGTCCGCGTAGCGTGCGCGTCTTCGTCAAGCCGGGCGTCGACCTGCATCCCTACGACAAGGTCATGCTCGAGCCCGTGATCGTGCGCGTGGGCCTGATGTCGCCTCGAACCCCAGACCGTGAGACGATCGCGCTCGCGAAACAGAGCTTCCGGGAGATCTTCGAAAGCGAGCTCGGTCGGAGCGAGGTCTACGAGCTGGTGACGGAGCCCGGCCCCGACGTGCTGCGGGTGACCCCGCAGCTCGTCGACCTGGTCATCACGACGCCGCCCGGGCCCCGGAGCCCCGATGAGCGGCTGATCATCTCCTCGGCAGGGGAGGTGACGCTGGTCCTCGAGCTCTCCGACTCGCGCACCCACGCCGTCCTCGTCCGTGCCTTCGACCGCCGCTCGCTCGGCAACGAGACCGGCTCGGCCTTCCGTGACCAGGCGGGCGCCGGCCTCTCGAACGCCCGCCTGATCTTCGTCCAGTGGGCACAGCGCCTGCGCGGCTGGCTCGACGCGGTCCGCGAGATCCCGCCGCTGCCTGCCGAGGACGAGGCCGTCCCAGACGGTGGAGACGGAGCGCGTGCGAGCTAGCGCTGGGACTTCGCAACCCTTCTAGGGCACGCAGCCGTTGGTGGCAGATACCGGTTCGCCCAGCACGAACCTCTCCAGAACGAAGATGTCGTCGACGTTGCAGTCGGCTCCGGTGCCCGAGCCATCGTGCGGACCGACGACGTTGCACAGGGTGACGTCTCCGCCCACCGCGTTGCCGACGAGATGCTCTCTCGCCATCCCGACGTCGGCGCCCTCGAGCGCGAGGTTGCCGTCCAGATCACCGCAGAGCTCGAGGCTGGCCACGTTCGTGCCGATCGCCGAGTTTGGCCCGAAGACCAGCGCTTGTGCACCACCGTGCAGGTCCTGAACGTCCGCGTGGTCGATCGTCATGCCGCCCTGCGCGTCCAGAAAGGCCTCGCTCCCGCCCAGGGTGCTCCGAAGGACGAGCGGCTGCGCGCCGCCGCTTCCCGTGATCGTGAGCTGACCGGTCACGGTCTGCGTCGTCCCGGAGGCGAGCCTGAAGTCCCGGCCCTCCGCGGGAGCCGTCAGTACGAGATCGAAGAAGCTGCTGCTTCCGTAGACCTCGGTCGTCGTCCAGCCACATCCGGAAGTGAGGGTCACGGTGCCGCTTCCGGAGACGAAGCTGCCACCCAGGGCATTGTCCCAGGTGCGGGTGACGACGAGCGCCCCGGACTCGAGGTTCAGGGTCCCGCTCCCACCGATGGTCACGTTGCTGATCTGGGTATGGGTCGACGTCCCGGCGAGCAGCAGCCCGTTCACGAAGAGATCCGCACAGCCCAGGTCGACCGTGGCGGAGCCCAGGTCGACGGAAGTGCCGGCCCCGACCGCGAGTCCCTGTGCGTGGGACGCGACCGGCACGCCGGCAAGCACCAGGACGAGCGCGCAGAGGAGGCGGGGACGACGCACGGCTAGTGGGCTTCCAGGGCGGCAAGGCGCGCCTCGAGCGCATCGATGCGAGAGGCCAGGGCACCGTTCTCGGCTCGCTGGTCCGCGAGCGCCGCGCGCTGCCGCTTGACGAGCTCCACCAGGTAGACGGAGATCTGGTCGTAGCGGATGTTCGCCGGCCGCCCCTCGCCGTCGTAGACCACCAGCGCGGACATGCCCCGTTCGTCGAAGTCTTCGGCCATGTAGCCCATGAACTGACCATCGGGAAAGCCCGGCGCGTCCCGGTACTCGAAGGTATAGGGCTGGAGCTCGAGAAGCTTCTCGTAGTCGTCCTCGAAGGGCTGGAGGTCACGCTTGTGCCGGCGCGTCGACGTCGTTCCGAACAGGAAGCTGCTGCCGTCCGTGAAGACCTGCGCGTTCGCAGAGATCCACGGAATCTGCACACGACCCTGCGGCGAACTCGCCTTTCCCAGAACCACGTTGCCTCCCTCGATGTTCAGGTTGAGTGTCGCTGCCGAACCGTTGTTCCGCGCCTGGATCTCGTTGCTGTCGAAAGCGGTGTTCAGTCCGGTCTTGTTCCCGAGCATCAAGGCTCCGTCGCCGCTCAGGCTGACGTCGGTGCCGTCAGGAAGATTCACCTGCCCGGCGATCGTCGTGTCGGCGTGAAGACCGTCGGTGCCGATGCGGATCTGGAAGCTCTCGGAAGACGCGGGAGCGTCGGCACCGATGTAGATGTTGTTGCTGCCGGTGCCCAGGTTGTTGCCCGCGAAGTCCCCGAGGGCGATGTTGTCGTTGCCGTTCGTGAGCTGGCCCAGGGCATCTCCGCCGATCGCCACGTTGTCGGCCCCGGTGATGTGCGCATCCAGGGCGCTCTGGCCCAGCGCGACGCCGGAGGCCGTGCCTCCGGAATGGAGGAAGAGGGTCCCCGAGATCGAGAGCTCGCCACCCTCGTCGATGCGCCAGCGCTCGAACGCGAGGCTGTCGCGGATCACGAAGTCATCGCCGCTGCCCAGCTGGATCGTGAGGTCGTCGGCCCGGGCGCTCGACACCCCAACGAGCCAGAACATGGCCAGCGCGAGAAGAACGCTCGCGCGTTCGAGAGACTTCGACATGGAATCCTCCTTGTCCGAGGGCAGCCGCGTGGGGGTGCCGCAGGAGTAGCAGGTCGCCTCAGGGCGCATTCTGGACAAAGACACTCCCGAATAGCAAGTGACTTGGCCATCCTCTGGACGCCACGAACCCGACTAACGCCGCCTCGCGCCGAGGGTGACCGGGCGAGCCTGCGACACTCAGTCTTCGCTCGTCGCGGGGGGCAGGTAGCCGAGCGCGCGTAGCGGCCTCCAGCTCGTCTGCAGTCAGTCTCGCGCGCTCGCTTCGATACCCCGCGCTCGCCCCGCCCTGGACCGGGCCACTGCGGCCTTCCGGGCGCGGATCCCTGCGACACCCGCCGCGCCCAGGGCGAGTGCCACGACGCCGGGAAGACCGAGGGGCAGGGGCTCACGCGCCACGATGACGCCGAGGCTGGGCGTCGCCGAGGCGAAGTCGAGCACCAGCCACTCGAAGGGACCGGGACGGAAGGGAACCGGGAAGCCCGAAAGAGCCGACAGGTCGCCGCTGCCGAACAGGTAGTTGGTGCCGAGGATCCCGTCGAAGACGAAGACGTCCAGGGTGACGGGGTCCATCAGCTCGATGTCCTGTACGAAGACCGGTGCCCCCGGGAAACGAAGGTGGGCGGGGTCGTCGTCGTCCATCGGGTCGCCTTCCAGGGTGCGGACGAGCATCTCGTCGAGCTCGAAGCCGGCGATGGTCGTCACGCCGCCGATGCCGCTGATGGCCACGGTGAACTGACCGGGCACGAGCGAGCCGTCCGCGTCGTTCACCAGCGTCGCCGGGCTTCCGGGGTCGTAGCCCGGGTCTCCCGGCTGCCAGTAGCGAACGCCCAGGGTGAGGGCCATCGCGCTGGAGATGGAGCTGATCTGACTTCCGGTGTCGAGCAGGAAGCTGCCCGTCGCCTGGCTCGCGCTGCGGGTCACGGTGATCCCCGGCGGCGAGGTGGGGAGCGGAAGGACCCCGTTCAGCGCGGCCAGGGGATCGGGTCCGATGAAGGGGTTCGCACTGAGCGTCGGCCCGATGGCTCCGGCGGGCGTCGTCTCCGTGAAGCGGTCGAAGGACTGCAGGAAGAGCTCGACGCGGAGATCGGGCGCGAGGATGCCCGGACCCTCCTCGGGCGGAACGAGGGGATCGTACACGTAGGTGTGGATCGTGGTCTCGAGGGTGAGCTCCGCGAGGGAAACCTCCGCGCGCTTGGGGTCGATGAGCGACACCCGACCCGTCATGGCCGGCATGCCCGCGATGCCGAGCAGCGTGAAGTCGGCGAGGAAGGGATTGGCCGAGCCCGGCGGCCCGAGCTGGAGCCTGAGACCCGGACTCTCGCGCGGATAGTCGGCGTCCGAGCTGTAGGGGGCGGGCGGATCCTGGGTGAAGTTGCCGAGACTCAGGTGCAGCGGGTCGCTCACCTCGAAGGTGGTGCTGCCTCCGACCCCGACGTCCTCGAACAGGACGTCGCTTCCCGAGAACTGGGCGACCGGAAGGCTCAGCGCCTGGGCGGGCCCCTCGAAGACGACCACTCCGCTGGCGCCCGTGTCGTAGACCAGGCGGAGGTTGGTCGTCGGATCTCCGAACGAATCCAGCCCCGCGTAGGGCGCGGCACCCGCGACCGGCCGCACGACGACGTTGGCTTCCGGCAGACCGATGGAGGTGGGCAGGACCCCCTCGACGTCGAGGGCCAGGCTCGGGGAGGCCGCGAGCAGCGCGATCGCGACCCCGCCCAGCGCGACGAGGCCCGGGACGGCCCACGCCCTCCGTCTCCCGCCGTGGCGCCGGGACCCTCCAGCCAGTGTCATCCCTACCCCCGAAGTGCGTCGTGGATCGGTGTCGGAACGTACACGAGTGTGTCATCGGCACCCGATGCGCGCAGCCTCAGTCCCTTCGCGCGGCGCTCGCCGCGTGCCAGCGCTCCTGGGCGGCGAAGGCTTCGTCGAGGCGGCCCTCCTTCTCGTAGAGGGGAACCAGGAAGCGCCAGGCCGGACTGAAGTCCGGATGCTCCTCGAGCATGGCCTCGATCTCTCCGATGAGATCCGCGCGGCTGGCGATCGTCGGTCGGCCGAGCAGGGTGTCGACGACGCGCGCAAGGAGGCCGGGAGGCTCGGGGAGGTCCTGGCTGTCGAGCAGGTCGTTCAGGCGGTCGAGCAACGGGAGCATCTCCTTGGGATCGGCTCCGCCGGTGTCGACACGCTCCTGGGTCGGACCGCCCACCAGGTAGCCGAGCGCCTGCAGCTGCGCGAGCTCTTCGGCGTCGAGCTCGACCTTCGAAGCGGGCAGCCGGTCCACGTCCGGGCTGCGCAGCGCGAGCAGGCGCCGCCGCAGACGCTCGGCGTCCTCGGGTCGCCGCTCGATCAGGTTCTCGAGCTCCGTGGGGTCGGTCGAGAGGTCGTAGAGCTCCGGACTCGGACCGTGGACGTACTTCAGCGGGCCCTGGTACACAGCGGCGAGGGGCGCCCAGCCGTAGTACGCGTAGCCGTAGACGCTCTCGGCGAGTACCGCGCGGTCGGTGGGAGGGTCGACGCTCAGGTCCACGCCGTCGAGACCGACCGGCAGCTCGAGGCCGAGCAGCGCGAGCACCGTCGGCAGGATGTCGACCTGGGAGGCACGGGTCGTCACCGCGACGCCCCCGTCGAGGCCGGCTTCCGAGTGCAGGATCAGCGGGACCTGGATCGTCGCCTCCTGGACCAGCGCCCCGTGATCGCGTTCGCCGTGGGCACCGAACGCCTCCCCGTGGTCGGCCGTGACGACGACGAGGGTGTCGCCCCGCGACTCGGCCCCGACGGCCTCGAGGAGCCTGCCGAGCTGCTGGTCCACGTAGGCGATCTCGCCGTCGTAGAAGGTCGGGGCCTCCTCGAAGCCCGCCGGAGGTCGGTAGGGGCCGTGGGGGTCGAAGTAGTGGATCCAGAGGAAGAAGGGGCCCGCACCCCGCTCGTCCAACCAACGGATCGCGCTGGTGGTCGTCGCCTCGGCGGACCGCTCGGTGAACGCCATCGAGACGGTCGCTTCGCTTGCGCGGTCGTCGTAGTGGTCGAAGCCCTGGGCGAGGCCGTAGCGCCGCGCGAGGACCGCGCTCGACACGAAAGCCCCGGTCTCGTAGCCGGCCTCGCGAAGCAGCTCCGCCAGGGTCTGCTGCTCGGGCCCGAGCGTGAAGAGGGCGTTGGCCCGGGCGCCGTGCCGGAACGGATGGAGGCCCGTGAGGATCGAGGCGTGCGTGGGCAGGGTCGTCGACGTCGTGGCGACCGCACGCGTGAAGAGCACCCCTTCCGCGGCCAGGCGGTCCAGGTGGGGCGTCGCCGCCTGCGCGAAGCCGTAGGCCCCCAGCCGGTCCGCCCGCGTGGTGTCGAGGGTGACGAGCACGAGGTTCTGACCCCGCATCGCTCCCGGAGCGGCGGGAATCGCCTCCACTCGTTTCGACGACGGCGGGGCAGAGAGCGGGGCCAGCGGCAGCGAGTTCTCGGGCGCGCCGAGCTCGATCCCCCGCAGATAGCTCAGCGCACCGGCGAGCAGCAGAACGATGGCGAGGATCCGCAGCCGGTCGGGCCCGGACCGCGGCGCCCCGGAGTCGTCGTCGGTCGCCATGCGTCCAGGGTGCCACAGGGCTGCTTCTTCGGGGCGCCGGAGCTCCGCCTCGGAAGCCGCGCCCGGGAGCGGGACTCAGAAGCCCAGCAGCGTCGCGTAGCGGTCCCGGTGGAACGCCGAGCTTCCGAAGGTCGCCTCCAGGGCTCGCGCCCGCTTCAGGTAGAGGCCCGCGTCGAACTCGTCCGTCATGCCGATCCCGCCGTGGATCTGGATCAGCTCGTTCGACATGTGGTGCAGGAAGTCGCCGGCCTTGGCCTTCGCAAGCGAGCAGAGCGCGGGCGCGTCGTCGGCGCCGTCGTCGAGTGCCTGCAAGGCGGCCTCCACGCACGAGCGCGCCATCTCCATCTCGGTGAAGAGCGTCGCCGCACGGTGGCCGAGGGCCTGGAAGCCGCCGATCACCTGACCGAACTGCACGCGGTTCTTCAGGTAGTCGAGGGTCATGTCGAAGGACTGGCCGGCCACGCCGAGCATCTCGGCCGCGAGTCCGGCCCGGGCGCGATCGAGGACGGCGTCGAGCAGCGTCGCGCCTCCGTCGAGCTCGCCGAGCAGCGCCTCGGGCGCCACCTCGGCTCCGTCGAAGGAGATCCGCGCATAGCCGCGACTGTCGGCGGTGGCCAGGCGCTGGCGATTGACTCCCGCGGCGGCGGCCTCGACGAGGAAGAGACTGATGCCCGCGGCTTCGCCCGGGCTGCCGCTGGTGCGTGCGGCGACCACCAGGGCGTCGGCGGCGAGGCCTTCCAGCACGTGGACCTTCTCCCCGCGCAGCCGGAAACCGTCACCTGCACGCTCGGCCGACAGCGCGGTCCGCAGCGGCGCGTGGCGCGGCGACTCGTCGAGCGCGAGGGTCAGGATGGCACTGCCCTCGGCGATGCGGGGCAGCCAGTCCTGCTTCTGCGCCTCGCTGCCGCCCAGGACGAGGGCGCTGGCGCCCACCAGGCCGGAAGCGACGAGCGGGGACGCCGTGAGCTGCCGTCCCAGCTCCTCGAGAACCACTCCGAAGGTGAGGCAGCCCATCTCCACACCGCCGAAGGCCTCGGGAACCAGGACACCCGCCCAGCCCATCTCGCGCATGCTCTCCCAGGTCGCCTTGTCGAAGCCGTACTCGTTGCCGCTGTCCCGCATCTCGCGGAACTTGGCGACGGGCGCCTCCTCCTGGGCCCAGGTCTTCGCCTGCTCCTTGAGGAGCTGCTGCTCTTCGCTCAGTGCTGCCACGGTCTCTCTCCCCTCAGCCGCGCTGCGTGTTCTCGGGCAGGCCGAGGATGTTCTTGGCGATGATGTTGTTCTGGATCTCGAACGAGCCGCCGTAGATGGACATCGCCTTGCCCGTCAGCCAGCCCCGCACGGCCTCGAGCTCGTAGTCGCTGAAGCCGTCCCCCTCCCAGCCCAGCCCCTGGTGGCCGGTGATCTCGAGCACCAGCTCCGCCCGGTTCTGGGCCACCTTCGAGGCCGCGTTCTTCAGGATCGAGGCGGCGGCGCTGACCTTGGCGTTGCCACGCGCCTCCGCGACGACGCGCGAGAGCGTCAGGGAGTGCGCGCGGGCGTTCATCATGTGGTCGGCGAGCCGAGCGCGCAGGTCGGGATCCGCGAGCCGGCCGGCCTCGTCCACGCCGACGTACTCCTTCGCGACCTCCTTGAGCGACTTGCGACGGCCACCGCCGCCGAGCCCGGAGGTCGAACCCGTCTGGCTCTGTCGCTCGTGCTGGAGCAGGCGCTTGCCCACCGTCCAGCCCGCGTTGAGATCGCCCAGCATCTCGTT
Source organism: Myxococcota bacterium (assembly GCA_028284295.1). Classification (GTDB taxonomy): domain Bacteria; phylum Myxococcota_A; class UBA9160; order UBA9160; family UBA4427; genus JAJDAN01. The sequence continues at coordinate 12,666 of JANQSB010000253.1, forward strand.
CTTCTCGGCCCGCGCGTCGTTGAAGAAGGTCTCGCAGAAGGGCGAGGCGCCGCCGATCAGCTGGATGGGACGGGTCTCGATCCCCGGCTGGTCCATGTCGATCATCAGGAAGCTGATGCCGTCCCGCTTCGGGGCGTCGGGATCGGTGCGCACGAGCACGCCGATCCACTGGGCGACGTCCGCACCCGAGGTCCAGGTCTTCTGTCCGTTCACCAGCCAGTGGTCGCCCTTGTCCTCGGCGCGGGCCTGCAGCGAGGCGAGGTCCGAGCCCGCATTGGGCTCGGAGTAGCCCAGCGCCCAGAACACGTCGCCCCGGCAGATCCTCGGAATGTGGCGCTGCTTCTGGTCCTCGGTGCCGTACTCGAGGATCGTGGGACCCACCATCGTGATGCCCATTCCGGCGGTGCGAATCAGGGGATTGAAGGCGCCGATGCGGTCGAGCTCCTGGTCGAGCACCTGCGCCTGCCGCTGCGAGAGGCCGCCGCCGCCGTACTCCGCCGGCCAGGTCGGCGTGCCCCAGCCCTTCTCCCCGAGCTTCCGAGCCCAGGCGCGCGCGTCGCTCTCGGAGTCGTCGATGACCTCCTGCCGCATGATCGCGCCCGCCCGGCCCGCCAACGACTCGGGAAAGTTCTCTTCGAGCCAGCTGCGCGCCTCGGCGCGGAAGGCCTCCAGATCCTGCTTGCTTTCGCTCATCTCGCTTCCTCCGGGAACGCACCACGCTACCACCACCCGGGCGCTGGGGCAGGCGGGCGAAGACGCCGAATGGCTGGGCGGCCGTGTAAAGCGCGTGTCAAAAGGAAGCTCCTCTGTGTCGGAATCGCTCGATTCCGCACCAGGAACGCCGTCATGGAGAGTAAGCTGCGGGGTGCGCCCGCTCCCGGAGGTCCGATGGATCCGCTGCAGTTCAGCACCGACGCCCTGCTCGCGAGCACCTTTCGCGACGACTACGCGCTCGAGCACGAGAAGCTCGAGTCCCTCTACAGCAAGTCCAAGCGCCACCAGTGGAACGCCGAGCTGGACGTCGACTGGACGCGCTTCGAGCCCGACGTCGACATCCTCGACCGGCGCTCGGACCTGCTCTCCCGCCTGCCCAGCGTGCAGGCGCTGCCCGAGGAAGAGCAGGCACGCCTCTTCAAGGCCGGCAACCTCTTCCTGATCTCCCAGGTCCTCCACGGCGAGCAGGCGGCGCTCATGACCTGCGGCCAGCTGGTCAACAGCGTGCCCGACATGGACGGGAAGCTCGCGGCCGCCGCGCAGGTGATCGACGAGGCACGGCACGTCGAGGTCTTCGC
>JANQSB010000289.1 GCA_028284295.1 Myxococcota bacterium
GGGGGTGGCCGGATCACCTGGCTCAACAACACCGACGGAACCCCCTTCACCGCCGGCGCGACCATCGCCGTCGACATCGGACTCGGCATGAGTGGCGGCGGCGACGGTCAGCCGGGAGTCGCTCTCTTCGGGTTCACGGACCCCGATGTCGGCATTCCCGACAATCCCCTCACCCTGATCACCGGCATCGTCCTGGAGGTCGACGCCAACACGGGCGAAGTCCAGGTCCTCTCGAGCGGCTCGGCCCTGGCGTTCGGCGACAGTCTGGGAGTCGCCGGGCTGTGGTCCTTCAAGAACGGCTGGGGCGTGGCGGACGGAGACCTGACCTGGTTCGACGACGATCCCGTACCGAATCAGCTGCTCGCGCGCCTCACCGCAGGCGGTCTGAACATCGCGGACCTCGGCAACGCCGACTCGGTCGACTCCTTCATGCCGCTGACCTTGAGCGGATCCCCGATGCTCGGCTTCGCGCTCGCGGACGAGTACGGCGAAGGCGTCTCCGCATTCTCGTCCCTCGCCTTCGCGTCGCTGTCGCACGCCTTCTACTTCCAGGGAACGGTGACGGTCCCGGAGCCGACCCCGGGACTCCTGACGGCGGCCGTGTTGCTGGCACTCGGAACCCTGCGCCGACTGCAGCCGCGGCGCGTCAGACCCGCCCGCCTCTGAGGCGCCGCGAGCGCACCCCTACCGCTGGCGCCCCCGAGAGGATTCGAACCTCTGACCTCCGGTTTAGGAAACCGCTGCTCTATCCATGCTGAGCTACGGGGGCGGCCTCTGGGCACGGTAGCGAATGGGGTGCGCCCGCCCTGCGCATCGAGCATGGGGAGCCCGTGACCCCGGTCACCGCAGGCCGCTCGCGCCTGTCGCCGGGCACCCGCACGGTGACCGGGGATACGTTCCGCGGGGACGGTGCTTCCGAAGACATGGCGAGCGCGCGACCCCGGTTGGCGGAGCGCGCGTCCATGCATCCCCTTCCACGGGTCCTTCTCCGGAAAACCGGGGAGCTCGGTTCTACAAGGAGAACGCCATGTCCCCCATCCAGGCCGGTCGCTGGTGCGTCCTGCTATCCGTCGTGCTGCTGCTCGTCAGCGGCTGCAGCACCTCTGCCACGTCTCCGGATCCGCTGGAGAGCGAGACGCCCTCGCCTGCCGAGAGCCCCCACGCGGGCTCGACCGGCGGTGACGGCTCGCTCGTGGCCGGCGCATTCGCGGCCGAGTCGCTGGCGCCCGTCTACTTCGACACCGACGAGGCCTTGCTTCGCTCCGACGCGCGGCGGGCGCTCGAGTCCCACGCGAAGGCGATCCTCGCGCATCCGGACTGGGGGGTCGTGGTCGTGGAGGGGCACTGCGACGAGCGGGGCTCCGCGGCCTACAACCAGGCCCTCGGAGCACGCCGTGCCGATGCCGTGAAGCGCCAGCTGGTGTCGCTGGGCGTGCCGGCCGACCGGATCGAGACCCAGAGCTTCGGGAAGACGGCTCCGGCGGCCTTCGGTCACGGCGAGTCGGCCTGGAGCCAGAACCGCCGGTCCGAGCTGCGCGTCGAGACGCGGGTCGCGGGCACGCCCTGACGTCTACGGCCTGACCTCTACGGCCTGATCTCTACGCCCTGATCTCCAGGCCCTGGTCTCTACGCCCACACCGGGGCACGGACTCCCGCCTCTGGACTAGACTCGTCCGATGCCCGCCGCGTGTCGGACGAGTGGATGAGCTGGATTCCCTGGGCGGTGGCGGTCGCGTCGCTCGGCGTCTTCTTCGCGCTGGGCCTCGCCGGCTGGCCGGGTGAGTTCGTCGCTGCGGGCGGCATGTTCTGCGAGGCCTTCCGAAGCTCGTGGATCGGCCAGCCCGCCAACACCTGGTCGAACCTCGGCTTCGTGGCCGCAGGGCTGTGGATCGGCGAGCGCGCGCGCGGCGGGCTCGCCGAGAGCGGGTTCACTCCCAACCGCTTCACGCGCTCTCGCGGGCTTCCGGTCCTGTACGCCGCGCTGGTGGTCTTCCTGGGGCCCGGCAGCATGGCCATGCACGCCAGCGGTCGCGCCTGGGGCGCGACCGTCGACGTCGTCTCGATGCTCCTCTACATCGCGACGACGTCGACGGGCGCGCCCCAGGCGCGACCGCTGGCGTGCATGGCCATGCTGCCGGGCCCCAGGAAGACCACCAGCGCGGCGTACAGGACCGGAAGCCCGCGAGAG
>JANQSB010000276.1 GCA_028284295.1 Myxococcota bacterium
CGGTGACCGAGTCGGTCGCGGCGGCCTCCTCGGCCGGGCGATTCCGGACCCGGTTCAGCTCCAGACGGCCTCGCAGGACCTCGACCTCGGCGCGCCGGATCCTCTCGTCCGCCGTTGCGAGCTCCACGTCCCAACGCAGCACCTCCCGGTCGCTCGACCAGCCCGCGGCGATGCGCGCTTCCGAGGTCTCGCGGTTCCGGATGGTGAGGACGCGATTCTGCTCCTGGATGCTCAGTGTCGCCTCGGCCTGGTCCAGGGCCAGGAACGCCGCCGCCACGTCCTGAGCGATGCCCAGACGAAAGGCGGCGTTCTCCTCGACCCGGACGTCGTAGACGTGCTGCTGGATGTGGAAGTCGGCCCAGGAACCCTCTTCGTAGAGGACCTGGTCGAGGCGTGCGGCCAGGAGGATGGACTTCTCTTCGTTGTTCCCGCGTGCGGAGTCCGAGCGCTTGTCGTCGATGATCTGCGCCCGGGCGCCGGTGCTGATCTTCGGCAGCAGGGCCGCCCGCGCGATGTCGATGTCCTCGCGGTCGGCCGAGAGCTGGCGATTGCGGGCGAGCAGCTCGAGATTCGCCCGCAGTCCCTGGCGCACGGCATCGGCGAGCGACAGCGGTGCCTCCGCGCGCAGGGGCGGGGCGGTCGAGACGACGAGCAACGCCGTGAGGGCAAGCGTTCGCCTCCGCCTCCGGAGGCCCGTCTCTGTTAGCATCTTGCGACTCTAGCCCAGGAGCCGGATCCGATTCGCGCGAAGCACCTAGCCACGGAGACCGGGAGTCGCCCGCGTCCGGTGCGATCATGGGTGCCCGTGCTCGCAGCCTCCTCGGTGCTGGGCTGCGCGCCCGTGGTCGACGTCGCGGGTGTCTACTTCCCGGGCTGGCTCGTCTCCACGGTCAGCGGGGTGGTGGTTTCCTACGGCGTGGTCTCGTGGTTGGGTCGCGGCTCCCAGGCCCCGGAGCTCGCCGATTCCGCTCTCTTCTTCCTGGGGCTGGTCGCCGTCGTGGCGCTCGCCACCTGGTGGATCTTCTTCAGCGGCTTCTAGCGCGCGGGGACCCGAAAGCAGATGTCAGCGAAGCTCCGAAGCGCCGTGCTCGTCGCGACCCTGGTCGTGGCGGCGGGTCTCGCCGTCCTGCTCCTTCGCCAGACCGCGCGATACCCGTCCACGGACGACGCCTACGTGGACGCGGACGTGGTCGGAATCGTCGCGCAGGTCGCCGGGCCCATCGTCGATCTCCCCATCACCGACAACCAGACGATCGCGGCCGGGGAGCTTCTCTTCCAGATCGACCCGCGGCCCTTCGAGATCGAGGTCGAGCGCGCGCGCGCTGAGCTCGACCGGGTCGGCTTCGACGTGACCGCGCTGACCGACGCCGTGACGAACGCCGAAGCCCAGGTCCGCTACGCGGAGGCGGCCCTCCGCCTGGCCGAGACACAGTGGCGCCGCGTCGAGCCCCTCGCAGAGATCGGCGCCCTGCCGTTCCAGGACCGGGACCGAGCCCAGGCCTCTCTCGACGGCGCCCGCGCCCAGCTTGCCAGCGCCAACGCCCTGCTCGCCCAGGCCCGCGCCAACCTGGGTGAAGCCGACGCCAACAACCCCGACATCCGCATCGCGGTGGCGGCACTCGAGCGCGCCGAGCTGAATCTGGACTACGCGACGGTGGACGCTCCGGTGAACGGCTACGTGACCGACCTGGACCTCAGCCCCGGAAGCTACGCGAACGTCGGGAGCCCGGTCCTCTCGCTCGTGAACGTCGACAGCTGGCGCGTCGTCGCGTACTTCCGCGAGACGCAGCTCGACGACATCCGGCCCGGTCAGCGGGCATCGGTCTACCTGCCCGCCTACCCCGATCTCCGCTTCGAGGGCTCGGTGCAGGGCGTCGGCTGGGGGGTCGAGCAGCAGGGGGAGGACGGGGCGCGGGGCTCCTCCGGGGTTCCGAAGGTCTCGCCGACCGTCGACTGGGTTCGGATGGCGCAGCGCTTCCCGGTCCGGATCACGGTGGCCGACACGGATCCCGACCACCCCTTGCGCAAGGGCATGCGCGCGACCGTGCGCATCGAATCCACCGCCGACGTCGCCGCGTCGGAATGACGAGCGCCGCGCTCGAGGATACCGCGAGCGAACAGCCGCTCTGGCCGCGCGTTCGTGGCTGGCTGGCGCTCGCACCGCCCAACGCCTACGCGGTCCGCTTCGCCGTCGCGGTGACGCTCGCGATCTGGATCGGCAAGAGCTCCGGGCTCGTCGACAACAACCCGAACTGGATCGTCATCACCGTCGCCTTCGTGGCGCTCCCCACCACGGGAAGCTCGCTCGCCAAGGGCATCCTGCGCGCGATCGGGACCGTGGCGGGTGCCTTCACGGCGATCGCCCTCTACGGCCTCTTCGCCCAGCAGCCTCCGCTCCTGATGGTGGGCTTCTTCCTCGTCCAGGCGATCGCGTGCTACGGCTACACCGGCTCGCGCGGGCAGTACGCCTGGTTCGTCTGGGCGTTCACCACGGCGATCGTGCTGTGGAACGCCATGTCTTCGACGACCGAGACCGTCGAGGTGGTCGCGTTCCAGCGCGCCTGCATGGTCTTGATCGGTATCGGGCTCGTGACGGCCTGCGACCTGGTCTTCTGGCCCGTGCGCGCCGAGACGGCGCTGCGGGCTGCCCTGGCCGGTCGCGTCGAAGAGCTTCGCCAGGCGCTCGCGGCGCATGCGCGTGGGTCCGACGATACGAGTGCCTCGCTCCGTCCCTCGGCGGGTCTCCAGCAGGGCCTGCAGCTCGTCGACGCCTTGCGGGCCGAGTGGATGACGGCGCCATCGGTGGTGGCCGCGCTCGCCCGGCTCCCGCTCCTGCTGGAGAGTCTGGCGTCCAGCGCGCGCGCCCTCGTCGGGTCTCGCGATGCTGCGGCGCGGGAGGACTCGCGGACGGAGGAGGACACGCTCTTCGATCGGATCGACTCCGGCATGGCGGAGCTGGCGGCCGCGCTGCGCGAGGCCCGCCCGTCGGCTCCACTCGCGGACCCGCTTCGGTCGGCCCTGCTTGCCTGTGAAGCCGCGACGTCGCGACCGCTGCGGCCCGACGCCGGCTACGAGGCGCGCGAGGGACGCCTGGCCATCTTGCGAGAGCTCGTGACGACCCTGGTCGAGGCCCTGCGAACCCTCTCGATGGAGTTCGCTGCCCCGGCGGTCGCGCAGGGGTCCCCGGCGAGTCCCGGTCTTCGGCTCGATCCGTTTCGGATGAAGACGGCGATGCGCGTCGGTGCCGCGACCGTCGCCATCGTGCTCGCGGTGATGGTGCTCGACTGGCCGACCAACTCCCTCGTCGTGCCGACGGCGTTCCTCGCGGCTGTACCGACCCGGGGAGGCGCGAATCGCCTCGCCCTCTCCTTCTCCATCACGGTCGCCATCGCCTGGTTGGTCGCCGACCTGCTGCTGGTGTTCGTGATGCCGTACCTCGATCGGGCGCCACTGGCCCTGGTTCCGGCCTTTCTGTGCGCGGTGGGCTTCGCGAAGCTCTCGGTCGGCCGACCGGTGCTCGCGCTGCTGCCTTCCCTGGGCAGCGTGTTGGTGATGCTCTCCGTCTACGGGGGCCCGCGGGCGCCCACGGACGTCTACGGCAGCTACAACACCGTCTGCTATCTCGCTCTCGCGATCGCGGTCGGCTTCGGCCTCGCCCGCAGCCTCTGGCCCGCGACCGCGGCAACCCTCTTCCGCAAGCGCATCGCGCTCCAGCTGCAGAGCTGCGCCGGGGCCCTGAAGGACGCGCCGGCGACGAGCGAATGGGTCCAGGGCATCGCACCCCAGTCGATCCAGACCGCGGCGCTGGACGGACAGGCCAGCGCCGAGCCCCTCGAGCAGGGCCTCGACGCAGCGCTTCGCGCTCGCATCCAGGCTCTCGTGCTCGACCTCGCCGATGCGATCCCGCGCGAGCGGCCACAGGCCTTCGATGCGGCGAGGGCGCGCAGCGCCGAAAGGTGGACTCCCCTGTGCGACGCGCTCGACCGGGAGAAGAACGCGCTGCTCGAGAGCCTCCAGCGGGCCGCACGCGCCCTCGGTGGCGCGGACGAGGCGCCCTCGTCGGCGCTGGTCGATGCTCGCACCGAGGTGGAGCAGCGGCTCGCCTCGTTGCGTGCGACGGCTTCCGAGCCGGTCCTCTCCGCGTCCGAGCGTCAGGATCTGCTCCGGGCCCTGGACGCCAGGCGCCGCATCAGCTCGCGCCAGCAGGCGATCGAGGAGTGGCTGGCCGACTGGCAGCAGGCGCGGACCCCGGGGCGAGGGTGAAGGCGCCGGAGGTGAAGCGGGCGGCCGCAGCGACGACATCGATGGTGTCGGCGCTCGGCCTGAGAGCCGACGACGCCGTGGTTCTCCAGAACTCCAACAAGCTCTCGCTGCGGGTGCTGCCCTGTGACGTCTTCGCCCGTGTGGCGCATTCAGGGCGCGAGGTCGCGCGGCTCGAAGTGGAGCTTGCGGGGCGCCTGGCCGCCGCCGGTAGCCCCGTGGCCGCCCTCGAGCCTCGCGTGGAGCCGCGCGTCTACCGGCGCGACGGCTTCGCGATCACGCTGTGGACCTACTACGCATCCGTGAGACCGCCCGAGGGGGCAAGGACCGCCTACGCCGCCTACGCGGATGCGCTCGAGCGGCTGCATTCCGGAATGCGAGAGCTCGACCTCGAGGTCCCGCACTTCACGGATCGCGTCGAGGAGGCTCGACAGCTCGTTGCGAGCCGCGACCAGACTCCGGCGTTGGACGACGAGGACCGGGCGCTTCTGGCCGACACGCTGGCGACGCGGAGGAAGGCGATCGGCGAGCGTGGCGCCGTCGAGCAGCTGCTACACGGTGAACCGCACCCCGGCAACCTGCTCCACACCGAGACCGGCCCGCGCTTCATCGACCTCGAGACCTGCTGCCGTGGGCCGATCGAGTTCGATCTCGCTCATGCGCCCGAGGAGGTCGGCGAGCACTATCCGGGCGTGGACCCGGATCTGCACCGCGACTGCCGGATCCTCATGCATGCCATGGTCGCAGCGTGGCGCTGGGATCGGGACGACCAGCTGCCGAACGGGCGCCAGATGGCCATCGAGAAGCTCAGCGAGATCCGAAGGGCGCTGGATCGCTGAGGGTCGGGCGGCCCCGCTTCGCCCCGGCATCCGCAGGTCGCTAAGCTCGTGACTCGACCAAAGGAGTCCCCCGATGCTCGATACCCTCATCCGGTCGGCGCGAATCGTCGACGGTCACGGAAACGCGCCCGAGACGGGCGACATCGGAGTTCGCGACGGTCGCATCGTCGCCCTGGGTCGGGTCGACGAAGAAGCTCGCGAGGTGATCGACGCGGACGGTGCCATTGCCACGCCGGGTTGGGTCGACGTCCACACCCACTACGACGGCCAGGTGACCTGGGACGATCAGATGGATCCTTCCGCCTCTCACGGCGTGACGACCGTGGTGATGGGAAACTGCGGGGTCGGCTTCGCGCCGGTTCCCCAGGGCGGTGAGAAGGACCTGGTGGAGCTGATGGAGGGCGTCGAGGACATTCCCGGCACGGCGCTGCACGAGGGCATGCCCTGGGGCTCCTGGGAGACCTTCCCCGAGTACCTCGACTTCCTGGCGACCCGCGAGTACGCCCTCGACGTCGGTGCCCAGCTGGCGCACGGGCCGCTGCGCAACTACGTGATGGGCCAGCGGGGACGCGACAACGAGGCGCCGACGGCCGACGATCTCGAGCGCATGTCGGAGCTCGTCGAAGAGGCGATGCGGGCCGGCGCGCTCGGCTTCTCGACCTCCCGCACCATCGGGCACCGCTCCATCGGCGGCGACCCGGTTCCCGGGACCTTCGCGGAGGCCGACGAGCTGCTGGCCTTCGCGCGCGCGATGCGGCGTGCGGGCTCCGGGGTCTTCGAGATCATCCCGGCGAGCACCATCGGCAGCCTCGAGCAGCTGGGCGGTGAGAAGTTCTCCCTCGAAGAGGAGTTCGAGCTCATCAAGGCCATCGGACGCGAGTGCCAGCGCCCCGTCACCTTCACGACGGTGCAGATCCCCGAGTTCCCGGACACCTGGCAGTCCTATCTGTCACAGAGCGCCGAGGAGAACGGCCGCGGCCTCGACCTCCACCCCCAGGTCGCCGCGCGGCCCATCGGCTTCGTGACCGGGCTGCAGACCTATCACATGTTCCAGCGCCGGGTGACCTACCTGAAGCTGGCGGACCTGCCCCTGGCCGAGCGCGTGCGCGAGATGCGCAAGCCCGAGATCCGGAAGGCGATCCTCGAGGATCCGGACGTCCCGGTCGAAGAGGCGGGCGCCATGGCCAACGTCCACGGGCTGCTCGGGGATACCGCGCCCTTCATGTTCCCGATCACCACGCCCATCGACTACGAGCCGGAGCCCCAGAAGATGATGGCCATGCGCGCGCAGGCCGAGGGGCGGGACATCGCGGAGGTCATGTACGACTTCCTGCTCGAGGACGAGGGCCGCTCCTTCGCGATCCTGCTGGGCTCGAACTACATGGCCTTCAACCACGACGTGATCCGCGACATGCTGCTGGACCCGAACACCGTGCAGGGTCTCTCGGACGCCGGCGCCCACGTCAACCTGATCTTCGACGCCGTGATTCCGACCTACACCCTGGTGCATTGGGCACGCGATCGGAAGCGGGGCGAGCGACTGCCGATCGAGTTCCTGGTGAAGAAGATGACCGCGAACAACGCTGCGCTCTACGACCTGGGTGACCGGGGCACTCTCGAGGTCGGAAAGCGCGCCGACATCAACGTGATCGACTTCGACAACCTGAAGTTGGGCGGCCTCGAGGTCCACCGGGATCTTCCCGCCGGCGGCCAGCGCATCCTGCAGGGCGCGAGCGGCTACGTGGCGACGCTCGTCAACGGTGTGCGCACGCGCGACCACGACGCGGACACCGGTGCGCGCCCCGGCCGGCTCGTCCGGGCCGCGGAGGCCCGGTAGCTCCGGGCCTTCGGGCGGGTCGGCGGGTCGCTACGCGCCGAGTCCCGCGAGGAAGACCCGCACGAAGCCGCGGACCCGCTTCTCGAGGGTCGCCACGTCCGCGCTCTGCTTCAGGCCGGTCGCCGCCAGGTGGATCAGCTCTGCGGCCGCCGGGGCCGTGAGGCCCGCCGACTTGAGATCGATCTCCCCGCTGCGGGCGGCTGCGGCCATCGCGGTGGTGAGCATCCCCAGGAAGCGCTCCGACGACGCGAGAACCAGCTCGCCGCAGAGGCGACTGTTCTCGTCGTAGATCTCGCTGCCGTGTGCAGACTGCGCGACCACCTCGAGGAAGGGAGTCAGTCGGGCGAGGAGCGCGGCCTCGACCCTCGCGGAGACGTCGGGAGTGGATGCCTCGTCCTTCAGACGGGCCTCGGCGGCCTCCAGGGAGCGCTCCTGGAGCTGTGCCGACAGCGTCCGGAAGATCTCTTCCTTGTTCTCGAAGTGGGAGTAGAGCGACGCCCGGGAGACTCCCGTCTCCTTGGCGATGTCCTCCATCGAGGTCCGCCGGAAGCCGTAGCGGCTGAACTGGGTCTGTGCGGCCGACAGGATCGACTCGCGTTTGAGATCGGGCGGGTCGGACACGCCGACAAATTGACAATCCAGCCTCGAATTGTCAACCTGTCGAGCGCGCCCCGAAGCTCCACCGCAAGGAGGCTGCTGCGATGACCGTACTGACGGTGAACGGCGTCGAGCGGAAGATCGACGTCGACCCCTCCACCCCCCTGCTCTGGGTGATTCGCGAGGTGTTCGAGCTGACGGGCACGAAGTTCGGATGCGGAATCGCACAGTGCGGCGCATGCACGGTCCGTCTCAACGGCCGCGCGATCCGATCCTGTGTGACCCCCATCGGCTCCCTCGACGGCCAGGAGGTCCAGACCATCGAGGGCCTCGCGCCCGGCGATGGCGAGCGGCACGCCCTCCAGACCGCCTGGATCCAGCACCAGGTTCCGCAATGTGGCTACTGCCAGTCCGGTCAGCTGATGTCCGCCGCTGCCCTGCTCGAGCGCAACCCGAGCCCCTCGGACGACGACATCGACGCGGCGATGGATGGGAACCTCTGTCGCTGCGGCATGTACGGGCGGATCAAGGCCGCCATCAAGACCGCTGCCGCGGCTTCGCAGCGGACTCCGACGGAGGTCGGCGATGAATAGGTGGACCCGACGCGGCTTCCTGACCGCCGGAGTCGTGGTGGGCGGCGGGCTCGTCGTCGGCGTGGCCCTGCGACCCGGCAATCGCGCCCGGGACCTCTCGCGCTACGTCGCCGGAGATGCCGAGACCCTCGTGCACACGTGGGTGAAGCTCGGAGCCGACAACGTCGTGACCGTCATCGTGCCGCACGCCGAGATGGGCCAGGGGGCGGGAACCGCGCTCACGCAGATGCTCGCGGAGGAGCTCGACGCCGATTGGGAGCTCGTCCGCTTCGAGGAGGCACCGGCCATCCCCGAGTTCGCCAACCATCCGATGGGCAAGGGAATGCTGCTGGCGGGCGTCGACATTCCGGACATCGTGCTCCCCACCGTGGACGGCGTCCTGCTGCGAAGCGCCCAGGCGCTGAACCTGCAGATCACCGGGGGCAGCCTCAGCGTGCGCACCACCGGCGAGTACGGCATGCGGATCGCAGGTGCGGCCGTGAAGGAGATGCTGCGAGACGCCGCTGCACGCAGCTGGGGAGTCCCCGCGGCCGAGATCGTCGCCCGCGACAGCCAGCTGATTCACGAGGCCAGTGGCAGGATCGAGCCCTACGCGGCCTTCGCCGAGACCGCCGCGGACATGACCCCGCCCGCGTCCCCGAAACTGAAGACACGGGACGAGTTCAAGATCATCGGTCGCCACGTGGAGCGGCACGACATCCCGAGCAAGGTCGACGGGACGGCCCTCTTCGCCCTGGACCTCCGGCTGCCCGACATGCTCTACGCCACCACGCGACGCGCTCCCGTCTTCGGGGGTGGCATCGCGCGTCTCGACGACAGCAAGACACGCGCGATGGAAGGCGTGGTCGACGTCGTCGCGTTGCCTGCCGCCAAGGTCGGCGGGATCGTCGGCCGCTTCGAATCCGCCGAGTCGGTCGCCGTGGTCGCCGAAGGCTACTGGCCTGCGAAGCAGGGGCTCGATGCCCTCGAGGTCGAGTGGCTCGAGACGGGCAACGAGTCCGTGTCGAGTGAAGCCATCTTCGCGCAGTTCCAGCGAGACATCGACGCCGCGGTCGATCGGGAGACGGACGAGCGCGAAGGGGACGTCGAGACGGCGATGGCCGAGGCCGCGCAGGTCCTGACGGCGGACTACCGCGTCCCCTATCTCGCCCACACCTGCATGGAGCCCATGAACGCCACCGCGAAGGTCGAGGACGGCCGCTGCGAGCTGTGGGTGGGCAGCCAGAGTCCACTGCAGTTCCGGCAGGCCGTCGCAGACGCGCTGGGCTTCCCGCCCGAGAAGGTCACCGTCCACAACTGCTTCATGGGCGGCGGCTTCGGTCGCAAGTCCCGTGCGGACTGCGCGATCCAGGCCGCACAGCTGGCCGCTCGGATCGGGCGCCCCGTGCAGCTGATCTGGAGTCGCGAAGAGGACGTGCGGCAGGACTTCTATCGGCCGGCGATCCAGAGTCGCTTCCGTGCCGCACTCGACGCGGAGGGAAATCTGACGGCCTGGGAGAACACCTACGTCGACAAGCACGAGCCCGCCGAGGCGCCGCTCATCCCCTACGCGGTCCCCGCGCGCGACATCGGCCACGTCAGCAGTCCGACCCACGTCCCCTTCGGCGCGTGGCGCAGTGTCGACCACTCCCAGCACGGCTATTTCACCGAGTCGTTCGTCGACGAGGTCGCTCGGGCCGCCGGACGGGATCCGTACGAGTACCGCGCGGCGCTGCTACGCGACAAGCCGCGGCACCTCGCCGTCCTCCGCAAGGCCGCGGAGGCCGCCGCCTGGTCGACCCCCCTGTCCGAGGGGCGAGGACGCGGCATCTCCCTGCAGGAGTCCTTCGGCTCCATCGTCGCGCAGGTGGTCGAGACCACCATCGTCGAGGGTCGCCCCCGGGTCGATCGCGTCGTAGCCGCGGTCGACGCGGGACTCGCGGTGTCGCCCGACGGTCTCCGCGCACAGATCGAGTCGGGGATCGTGTTCGGTCTCACGGCGGCGCTCCACGGCGAGATCACCATCGAGAACGGGGCGGTGAAGCAGAGCAACTTCAGCGACTATCCCGCGCTTCGCATGTCGGCGGCCCCCGAGATCGAGGTCCACGTCATCGACAGCGGTCACGCGATCGGCGGCGCCGGCGAGCCGGGCACGCCGGGGATCGCGCCCGCCCTCGCCAACGCGATCCACGACGACACGGGTCGCCGCGTCCGCCAGCTACCCCTCGATCTCTTCGACCTGCAGTACCAGCCCGAAGACACCCGCTTGCGGTCCTAGCGTCGGCGCGGGTCGAGCGGGGGTGGGGCGAGCCGTCAGGAACGCCGCCCGGTTTCGGAGCTGGCGGGACGGTCGCCCATCAACGCCTCGCAGGCGGAGCTCTGTTCGTCGTCGGACCAGAGCTGCTCGATCCAGCGCAGGGCGGGCTGCACCGCGCCCGTCGCCATGTCCTGTGCGGACTCCACGAGCATGTCCAGGCCGCGGACCGCGACTTCGGGCTCCAGGAGGGATCCCTCGACCCGGACCGGAGCCGTCAGCCCCAGGACGCTGGGGTCCTTGGGAGACGGCGTGATGTCGAGATCGATCCGCTCGCGGCGCAGATCGATGCTTCCCTCTCCTTCGAGGGTCACGTCGTCCGAGTCGAGCACCAGCGTGCGGACCTGGACGACGCCCTGCACGACCTCGAGATCCGCGAACAGACAGTGGAGGGGGATGTGCTCGTGGGTCGCCGTTCCCGACGAGAGCTTGTCGATCAGGTCGACGGTGAGGGCGTTCGCGTAGTCCGCGTCGATCGTCCCGTTCTCGATCATCAGGGTGACGCGACCGTCCAGTGAAGACGCCAGGTCGTGGGCGGACGAGCCGATCCCGTCGAGTCGGATCCGGGCGTCCGCCCGGCCGCTGAGGGCGGGGTCTTCCTGGAACTGCGAGAGCAGTCGCTTCACGTCGACGCCGTAGGCGGTCGCATCGACGGACGTCGTCACCGCCCCGGTCTCCGGGGCGGCGAGCTTCGTCGAGGCATCGATGCGGCCCGTCTGGTAGACCATCTCCACGGGAGCGATGGTCAAGCTGCCTTCCTCCAGACGAATCCGCGCGCTCAGGTCGTCCAGGTCCAGTCCGGCGGGGCCCGAAACGCGGTCGGCGTGGAAGTCGATGGTCGTGTCGAAGGCGCGCATCCCGTCGAGCTCGAGAGGCTCGCGCGGGAAGAGGACCTGCGGCGGGGGCTGCGCCTCGTCGGAGCCGGGCTCGAGCAGTGCCGAGAAGTCGTCGAGCTGGACGTGGTCCGACCTGACGACTCCCTCCATGCGCGGACGCTCGCCAGCGGCGTAGCTTCCCTCGAGGCGAAGGTCGAAGACACTGCTCCCGACGCGGAGATGGCCCCGGCTGATCTGCGCGTGCTCGTCGGAGCCTTCGGCGTTCACGTCGATCTCAATGGGACCGACGGGGGGGAGTGTCCTGCCTGCCAGGAGACCCAGAGCCGACAGATCGGCGGCCTCGATTCGCGCCTCGAACTCGAGCTCGTCGAACTCGCTCAGGTCGTCGAAGCTGCCCTGGAGACGAGCACTCACGACTCCCTCGCTCGAGGCACGGAAGTCGAAGCGCTCCAGCCCGAGGCTCCCGTCGCGGTCGTCGAGCTCGAAGCTGCCCTCGAGGGTTCCGATCTCGTGGAGCTCGGCCGGGAGGAGGCTCTCGAGTCGGTCCAGGTCGACGGCGCCGAAGGAGCCCGCGAGCGTCAGCCCGACGCCGCATTCGCGCGAACGCAGATCTCCCTGGAGACGCAGCCAGGTGTGGTTCCGGTCGCCGATGTGCAGGTCCACCATCTCGCTGCGAAGCCGGCCTGCCTCGTCTCGCAGTCTTGCCGTGAGATCCAGGGGGCCGAGATCGGGGATCCGGAGGTCGACGTGCCTCTCGAGGAAGCGGGTGGTCGGTGCGCGGGCACGGAGCCGAAGATCGATGCCGGTCAGATCTCCCGGCTGCGCGATCTGTCCCGTGACCTCGATGGCCACGCCTTCCGCGTCTCCTTCGAGGTCGATCGAGAAAGGCGCTCGCGAGGACAGGAGTCGCGTCAGCGGGTCGGCACTTCCGGCCAGCTCGAAGGGCACTCCGTCGGCGGAGCCGCGGGCCTTCACGTCCAGCTCGTCGCCCACGCGCTCGATCTCGACGCGATCCAACAGGATCCGCGAGCTGGATTCGCAGAGATCGTCGCGGTAGACGATCTCGGCGTTCTCGACGACGCCGCGTTTGCCCTCCAGGCTGGAGTCGAAGTCGAACTCGACGTCCTCCTGAGGCTCCTCGTCTTCGAGGCTCCAACTCGATCGGCCCTCTTCGTCGACGGCCAGGAGCACCCGGACGTCGCGCATCTCGAGCCGGTCGAAGCGAAGCACCCCACTCGCGAGCTGGCGGAGGCTCACGAGCAGCTCGACCGAGCCGATTCGCATCAGCGGCTCGCCTTCGCCTGTGGGGCCCATCGCGCGCAGCTCGTGCGCGTGCAGCTCGGGTCGGGGGAGCAGGGAGAGCTCGAGCTCCCCGTCGATGTGGACCGGGCGGCCGAACGCGAGGGAGAGCTGGTTCGCGATCGAATCGCGATACGCACCCCAATCCCGGGACGACAGGTAGATTCCGAGGCCGATCGCGACGACGAGGGCCAGCCCGGCGAGAGCCAGGAGCGCTCCCTGGAGGAGCCGCGTGCCGCGGGGCCGGGCGCCCATCGAGAGGTCTCCCTTGCTGCTCGCAGCAGCTTCCGGCCGGAAGTCGACTGCTCGGGTCGTGGAGGAACAGGCTCGGCGGAGCCTCCTGGCCCGAGCATAGAGGGGCGGGAGCATAGAGGCTCCCGTCGGCTCGCGACATCAGGAACGCGCAGGCCTCGCGTCTCGGCGCCGAAGCTACGCCCGGGCTCGGCCGCTCGCGATGCTCCGCAGCGTCGTCGAAGGGAGCTCTCCGAAGCGCGCCCTGTAGAGCGAGGCGAACTGGCTCATGTGCTGGAAGCCCCAGCGGACCGCGACGCGCGTGACCGACTCTTCGTGCGGTGCCGCTCGCCTGAGGTCGGCCTGGGCGCCACCGAGCCGGCGCGCGAGCATGTAC
>JANQSB010000282.1 GCA_028284295.1 Myxococcota bacterium
TCGAGGTGTGCCCGGGTGATCGGCACCTGGCGCGGCGGAGCGCCCTCGACGGCGATCTCGACACCCCCACCGGTCACGACGGGATCCTCGAACTGCGAGATCTGGTAGCCCTTCGGAAGGTCCGGGTAGAAGTAGTTCTTGCGTGCGAAGATCGAGCGCGGGTTGACGGTTCCGCCCACCGCCAGTCCGAAACGGATCGCGAGCTCCACCGCCCGGTCGTTCAGCACCGGCAGTACCCCCGGCAGGGCGAGGTCGATGGGATGCACGTCGTGGTTCGGCGGGTCGCCGTAGCGGACCGGCGCCGGGCTGAAGAGCTTCGACTGCGTGGCGAGGTGGGTGTGGACCTCGAGGCCGATCACGACCTCGTAGCGGTCCTGCCAGTCGAGGGTCGCAGGCGGGTTCGAGGGCTTCGTTCGGGGGGAGCTCACGTCGGGTCTTCCGGCGGGCCCGGGGGCCTCTGCTCGTGGAAATCCGTCCTGCGCTGGAAGGCATCGGCGGCGCGCAGCAGGGTGGCCTCGTCCAGCCGACGGCCCAGCAACTGTAGCCCCACGGGCATGCCGTCCACCGGCGCGCAGGGGATCGAGATCCCGGGCGCACCGACCAGGTTCGCCGTCACCGTATAGATGTCCGACAGGTACATGGTGACCGGATCCCCGCTCTTCTCGCCGAGGGGAAAGGCCAGCTCGGGAGTCGTCGGCGTCGCGATCAGGTCGCAGCGTTCGAAGGCGGCGTCGAAGTCCCGTCGCAGGAGGGTTCGCACCTGCTGGGCGCGGCGGTAGTAGGCGTCGTAGTAGCCCGCCGACAGCACGTAGGTCCCGAGCAGGATGCGCCGCTTCACCTCGGCCCCGAAGCCCTCCGAGCGGGAACGGCGGTAGAGCTCGTCGATGTCGTCGGCGCCCGCGGCGCGGCGGCCGTAGCGGACGCCGTCGAAGCGGGAGAGGTTGCTCGACGCCTCCGCGGTCGCGATCAGGTAGTAGGTGGCGATCGCATGGGCGGTGTGCGGAAGCGAGATCTCGACCAGCTTCGCACCCGCCGCCGACAGCTCCTCCACCGCGGCCCGAACGCTCGCGAGCACACCTGGCTCCACCCCCTCCTCGACGAAGCACTCCCGCGGCAGGCCGATGGTCAGGCCCGACACGTCTCCGTCGAGCGCCGCCGCGTAGTCGGGCACGGGCTCGGGCAGCGAGGTCGAGTCGCGCGGATCGTGGCCCGCGATGACGGCCAGCAGATCGGCGGCGTCCGCCGCGCTGCGCGTGAGCGGGCCGATCTGATCCAGGCTCGACGCGAAGGCGACGAGTCCCCAGCGCGACACGCGCCCGTAGGTGGGCTTGAGACCGGTCACGCCGCAGAATGCGGCGGGCTGACGGATCGAGCCGCCGGTGTCGCTGCCGAGCGCAGCGGGGACGATCCCGGCCGCAACGGAAGCCGCCGAGCCGCCGGAGGAGCCGCCACAGCTGCGGGTCGGGTCCCAGGGGTTGTGGGCGGGACCGAAGCAGGAGTTCTCGGTGGACGAGCCCATCGCGAACTCGTCCATGTTGCAGCGACCCAGGATGACGGCGCCTCCCTGCTGCAGACGCTCGACCACGCCGGCATCGTAGGGAGACACGAAGCCTTCGAGGATGCGGGAGCCACAGGTCGTCGGCTCGCCGCGAACCACCATGTTGTCCTTCAGGAGCAGCGGAACCCCGTCCAGGGGGGAGAGGGCTTCGCCCGCTGCGCGACGCGCGTCGGAAGCCGCCGCCGCTTCCCGGGCCCGGGTGGGACGCACCCCCACCACGGCGGACAGCGCCACGCGCTCCTGCGCGCGGCTGAGTGCGGCCTCGACCAGCTCGGCCGAAGAGACCCGGCCCTCGCCGAGCGCGCGCCGCGCCGAGGCGACGCTCTCGAGCGGTCCCGCGGCGTCCGTAGTCACGAGCCTTCCTCGTCGATCACCCGGGGCACCACGAAGGCGCTCCCAGCGGACTCGGGCGCGTTCTCCACCGCCCGGGCCGGGTCCATGGGCTCGGTGGACTCGTCGGCACGAACCGGCGTCACGCCCTGGATGGCATGCGCCGTCGGCTCGACACCCTCCACGTCGAGCTGCTCGAGTGCCGCCACGTAGTCGAGGATGCGCTCGAGATCGCGCTCCATCTCCGCCGCCTCCGATTCGGACAGAGAGAGACGCGCGAGCTGCGCGATTTCGTCGACCTCCTGGCGGTTGATGCGGGACATGGGGCGCAGAGGCTACCAGACGGGCATGGCCGGCACGGGCGGGCGCGCGGTTTGCGCCGCTGCCGGCACGCACGTACCCTCGCGCGCCTACATGACCGAACTATCTGGACTTTTCTCCGAACTCCCCGCCGACGTCCAATCCTCCCTGGAGGAGCTCGGCTGGACCTCGCCGATGCCCGTGCAGGCGAAGGCGATCCCGCTCATGCGCAAGGGCGGCGACCTCATCATCCAGGCGCAGACCGGCAGCGGCAAGACCGGTGCCTTCGGCATCCCCATCGCCGAGCGCATCGACGTCGACAGCTCCGACACCCAGGCGCTGGTGATGCTCCCGACCCGCGAGCTCGCCAACCAGGTGGCGAAGGAAATCACCACCCTGGGCAAGCATCGCGGCGTCCGCGTTCTCGCGGTCTACGGCGGTGTCGGCTACGGGCCGCAGATCGAGGCCCTCGAAGCGGGCGTGCACGTGGTCGTCGGCACACCCGGTCGCATCCTCGACCACCTGGGCAACGGCCGCATGGACCTCTCGAAGCTCCGCGTGCTGGTGCTCGACGAGGCGGACGAGATGCTCTCGCTCGGCTTCTGGCCGGACATGCGGGAGGTGGCGAGCTACCTGCCCGAGGAGCGCGACTCGCACCTCTTCTCCGCGACGATCCCCGAGAAGGTCCGCTCCCTCGCGCGCTTCTTCCTCCACGACGAGACCTACCTCGCCCTGGACGAAGACCAGAACTCTCCCCAGCAGATCGAGCACTTCTACTACGTCTGTCCCGCCGCGGAGAAGGAAGCGCTGCTCGCCCGGATCATCGAGTTCGAGGATCCCGAGAGTGCCATCATCTTCTGCAACACCAAGGGCGACGTGCGCTTCGTCACCGCCTACCTGCAGAAGCGCGGCTTCGACGCGGACCAGATCTCGGGCGACCTGACACAGATCGCCCGCGAGAAGGCGATGAAGCGGATCAAGTCGGGGAAGCTGCGCTTCCTGGTGGCGACCGACGTCGCCGCGCGAGGGATCGACATCAGCGATCTGTCCCACGTGATCAGCTACTCGGCGCCGGACTCCCCGGAAGTCTACGTGCACCGGACCGGCCGCACGGGACGCGCGGGCAAGGCCGGTGTCGCGATCTCCCTGGTCTCGGGCCTCGACATCGGGAACTTCCGCTACATGCAGACGATCAACAAGATCAAGGTCGTCGAGAGGACCCCGCCCAGCGAAACCGACATGCTGGCGCGGATCCGCGAGCGTCTGCAGGTGAAGGTCGAGCACGAGATGCGCGCCGTCCCGAAGGCCGAGCAGGAGTTCGGCATCGACCGCCTGATCCCGGTGGTCGAGCAGATGGCCGACAGCATCGCCGGACGCCGGGACCTGGCGGCGGTCTGTGCCGCCTACCTCAAGGAGCACCGACCGGAGACCACGGTCGACGAGAGCGAGCTCGAGGCGACTCCTCCCGACACGCCGCAGAAGCCGCGACGCGGAGGCCGACGCGGTGGCGGACGAGGCCGGGGCGGCGGCGGCGGCGGCGGTCGGCGGCGCCGCTGAGCCTCAGGCCGGTGCGACGACCTCGACGAGAGCGGGCGCGCCCCCGGCCTCGCGGTAGATCGCGAGCTCGCGCCGGGAAGGCGACACCACCAGCTGCACGCCTTCGAAGACGGCACCCACCGCGGTGCCCGACTCGAGCCCCTCGCGTGCGGGCCCGGTCCCGCCACAGACGAGGCCTCCCGACGCCGCCTCCTCGATCCGACGCCCCTCCGCGCCGAAGTGCACGGCGGCGGCGAATCCCGTCGCGTCGGAGGCGACGATGCTGCCGCTGCCCGAGGCGGGACGCTTGAGACACCAGTCGATGCAGCCCGCCAGGTCGTGGAAGCGTTGCAGGCACTCCTGGACCAGGAGCAGCAGCGGCGGCTCCCCGCTCGCCGGGACGGGCCCCTCTCCGCCGGCGATCGCCACGGCCACGCCGGCCTCGTTGACACCCGCGAGAGAGGTGGGCAGCCAGGGCAGGGTGAGCTCGACCGACGCGAAGCCCACCTCGGGTCGGCTGTGGCGCACGATCCACTCGGGCTCGCGCAGGGTCCGGCTCAGCCAGCCCTCGCGCACGACCGCCGCGGCCTCGGTATCGAGGGCCCCCGTGGCGCGCGAAGCGGGGC
>JANQSB010000292.1 GCA_028284295.1 Myxococcota bacterium
ATACATCGCATTCCGGAGCGCCCCGGGGACCGCCTCCGTGGGGAGCGGGGCAGGCTCCCCCTAGACTGGCCGGATTGGACCTCGCAAGCAGTGGCCTGACCTGGCTCGGAATCGCGTCGTGTGTGCTGCAGTCCGGCGCCTTCTCCGGGCTGAACCTCGCCCTCTTCGGGATCAGCGCCCTGCGCCTGGAGGCCCTCGCAGCCGCCGGGAGCGAGGACGCCCGGCGCCTGCTCGAGCTACGCCGCGACTCGAACTTCCTGCTCACGACCGTGCTGTGGGGCAACGTCGGTACGAACGTCCTGCTCACCCTGCTCACGGACTCGGTGATGGCGGGAGCCATCGGCTTCTTCTTCTCGACCTTCGTCATCACCTTCGGTGGCGAGATCGTTCCGCAGGCGTACTTCTCGCGGAACGCCCTGCGCATGGCGACCCGCATGCGCCTCTTCCTGCGCTTCTGGCAGATCGCCCTGTACCCGCTCGCGAAGCCGACCGCGTTGCTGCTCGATGCCTGGCTCGGCCGGGAGAGCATCGACTACCTGCGAGAGGAGGAGCTCCGCGAGGTCCTGAAGCGCTACACGGTCACCGCGGGAACGGAGATCGGCCGCGTCGAGGGGATCGGCGCCCTCAACTTCCTGGCCCTCGACGACCTCGCGGTCGCAGACGAGGGCGAGATCCTCGATCCGGCGAGCGTCGTGACCCTGCCCGTCGAGAAGGGCGAGCCCGTCTTCCCGGAGCGCATCCACGGCCGCGACGACGCCTTCCTGCGGCAGATCGAGGCGTCGGGCAGGAAGTGGGTCGTCGTGGTCTCGCCCGAGCAGGATCCCCTCCTCGTGCTGAACGCGAATCGACTGTCTCGGGCCGCCCGGACACAAGAGGCGACCTCCCCCGCCGCCTTCTGCCATCGTCCCGTCGTGATCCGTGATCCCCGGACGAGCCTCGAGGAGGTCCTCCCGATGCTCTCGGTCGAGCGTGAACGCGCAGGCGACGACGTCGTGGACCACGACGTCGTCCTCGTCTGGTCCGAGCCCCGGCGGATCATCACGGGCTCCGACATCCTGGGCCGGCTGTTGCGGGGAATCGCTCGCCCGCGGTCCTGATCGCCGGCCCCCTGGCGCGTGCGGCGCGCCGTCTTCGCTCAGGGGCGTCCGTAGGCGGGACAGCGTGTCCCGAGCTCGATGGGGTCGCCGCTGCTGTAGCGGCTGATGTAGAAGGCGTCGCTGACCGTGCAGAGCTCGTCGTCGTCCACGCTGCAACGGTCGACGTCCACGAAGCCGCCCGCCGTGGCGCCGACCACGTACTCGCGTGCCCGCAGCAGATCGGTCCCGTCGATGATCCCGTCGTCGCTGAGGTCCCCGCACTGGCAGGCGTCGCCCGCCGTCGTCGTGTCGCTATTGGTCTGGAGCGGGTTCTGCACGAAGGGACAGTTGTCGGGTCCGGTGCTCGTGCAGCTTCCCACCTGGGCGGGGCCATCGCAGACGAGGTCGTCGTCGGTGTCCTCGTCGAGCGGGTCCGTCTCGGTGTCGTTCACCTCCGTGCCGTCGTTCCACCCGTCGTCGTCGCTGTCGGGGTCGAAGGGATCGGTGCCGGCAAGGACCTCGTCGACGTCGAAGAGCGTGTCGTTGTCGTCGTCGGGGTCACAGGCGTCCCCGAGTCCGTCCGGCTCGTTGTCGAGCTGCAGCGGGTTCACGACGCCGGGGCAGTTGTCGTCGGCGTCGCGAACCGCGTGAAAGGCGTCGAGCTGGGCGCCCGCCCAGGCCACGTCGAACACGTCGGCGTCGAAGGCGAGCTCCCAGGCAGGCCCGCCCGGATCGAACTCCAGCACGTCCTCGGGATCGAAGTCGACGCCCCCGATCTGACCGGGAAGATCGAAGGACAGCAGGAGCTTGCCGTCCGGCAGCAGATGGGCGGCATCCAGGTCGAGTCCCGCCGGCACCCCTTCCGCCGAGCCGTCGAACACGATCGCCCAGGTCGCTCCCGTCGTCCGTCGCACCAGGTCTTCCGGGCGCACGAGCGTGCCCCCGAGATCGACCGGCACGTCGAAGGAGAACAGATAGGTCGAGTCTGAAGGGTCGAAGTGCGCCGCGTCGATGGTGGCTCCCACGGGCACCCCCAGCGCGGCGCCCGAAACGACGTTCACGTAGCCGTCACTCAGCCGTCGCACGAGGTCGCGCGGGTCGACGGCCAGGTCTCCACCCCCGGAGGCGGGCAGCTCCCCCGGAACGTCGAGCGCGAAGAACCAGGTTCCGATAGTCTCCGCGCCCAGCCCCGTGAGGTCGGCGCCGTCGGGGATGTCGGGCAGTGCGGCCAGCGTGGGTGTTACCGCGGGAGCCCACTGGAGGACCTCCTGGTCGCGCACCGTCGACGGCCCCGCCGTCGGCGCGAAGGGAGTTCCGGGCGAGGCGCTGAGATCCTGGAGCAGGGTCGCCCCGCTCGCGCTGCTCGCCCACCCCGACACCAGCAGGCCGCAGACGAGGCGGAAGGCCGACCGGACGAGTCGTCGCCTCAGGGCGTGCACACGCATCCCACGAAGCCGTTGCAGACGTTGTTGCTCACGGCGAAGACCCCGGCGAGCTTGGCGCCGCCCGTCAGGCAGGTGGCCCCGCCGATCGTGCGGAAGACGTTGCCTCCGAAGCCGGTCCGGTCGCCGGAGCTCGAGTCGACGCTGAGGTTCACGCTCGAGTTGCTGTGGACGATGTTGCGGATCACGATGCCGTCCAGGCCCATCGCCAGCCCGTTGGTGATGTTGTTGTAGATCATGTTCTCCCGGACGACGTTCTCGTTGTCGACCTGGAACCCGCCGGCCCGGCCCTGGACGGCCGCGTTGCGCTCGAGCACGCACTCATCGTCACAGAAGATGGCTCCGTTCGTCCCGTAGACGACGTTGCCTCGAATGACGCCGTAGCGGGACTGGTGGTAGATGCCCCAGAGCTCGGTGTCGCGGGTGATGTTGCCCGAAATGATCCCCTGTGCGCCGTTCACGCCGATTCCACCCCGGGCATCGTCGACGATGTTGTCGCGAAAGAGGTTCTCCCCGTCTCCCTGGATCCCGTAGTTGTCGACTCGGATGATCCGGTTCAGACGCGCCTGGGAGCGAGCTCCAGAGCGGATGCCGTAGTTGCCCCCGTCGACGATGAAGACCCGTTCGACGCTTCCGGCCACGCCCAGGTAGATCGAGTCGCTCCCCATTCCGCGGATGGTCCCGTTGCGCACCTGCACCAGCTCCTGATTGCGGGCGTCGATGCCGATCCCCGTACCGCTGTCCGTGCAGGTCAGGTTGGGACTCGACCAGGAGCAGGTGTTGGGTCCGACGATGGCGAAGCCGTTCAGGTCGATCTTCACCCCGTCGACGCTGACGACGATCGCGCTGGTATCCGAGTCCGGCACGGTGAGGGTGCCGACCAGCCGGTAGCTGCCCGCGTTCGTGATGGTGACCGGGAACCCGGCGGTGTCCCCCGCGTCGATTCCCGCCAGGGCCGTGGCCTGGTTGATCTCGATGGCTCCCGGGCCCGCCGAAGCCGACGAGGCCAACAGCAGCGCGAGCGAGGCGATGAGCTGGGTGCGGGCAGCTACGGGCATGACAGATCCACCTGGCAGATGTTGCTCGAGAGCTGGTTGCTGGCGGCACCGCCAGAGACCTGGGTCTCGGCGCCACCGTTGTTGTCGTTCAGGACATTGTTCCCGTATCCGCCGTCGGTGAGCTCGAGACCCCACGATCCGTTGTTCTGGATCGTGTTCTCGAAGAAGAGCCCTCCCCCCTGGTAGCCCTGGCTTCCCGAGCCCTGGATCACGTTCCCGACGCCGAGGATGATGAAGCCGCCGATGCCGTGGACCCCGGCGTTGTTGATCGTGTTGCCCACCAGCACGCCACCGCTCGAGAGCAGACCGAAGGAGCTCGCGACGTAGACCGAGTTGCCTTCGAGGACACCCCCGATCCCGGTGCTGAAGTCGATCCCGGTGACCACGTCCTCGATGCTGTTGTTGCGCATGATGCTCGCGCTCTGAGCGACGATGCCGTCGCCCCCCGCGATCTGGACCGCGTTGTTCTCCGCGAAGCACTGCGTGCTGCATACGAGCGCTCCGGTGAGCACGCGCTCGGTCCGGGTGTTCCGGATGAAGGAGTTCGAGCCGATGATGACCGAGCTGTCGCCGATGTTGCGGAAGCTCATGTCCTCGATCCGAGCGGCGGCTCCCGCGCGGATGCCGTCGGAGCCCACGCCGTCGATGGTTCCGCCGTAGACCACGAGTCCTTCCTGCCCGTTGGCGTCGATTCCCCGCCCGAGGCCGGTCGGCGTGCAGCTCGGAGCGGTCGTGCAGACCGTCGGTCCGCGAATCGCGAAGCCGTTCATGTCGACGGTGACGTCGTTCGCGGTGATCTCGATGGCGCTCGTGTTCTCGTCGATGCTGAGGTCCCCGGCCAGGTAGTAGCTGCCCGATACGGAGATCGTGACGGGCAGGCCCGGGGTGTCGCCCGCCGTCACTCCCCCCGCCAGGGCCTTCGCCTGGTTGATGGGAACCCGGCCGTCCCCGGCTCGGGCATCGAGGGGCCAGGTCAGGGCAACTCCCAACGTCAACCCGACCATCCATCCGCAGCCCCCGGCGGGAGCCAGCATCCATCTCATCCTCTCGTTCCTCCTGGGCCCGTCACGCAGGCTAGGCGGGTCGGCCCGCGCCGCCTATGAAGTGGATCACAAATGCAGGCGGGACTGCACGTGTTTCAGCCCGCGTAGAGGACATGGCGCCAGACCCGGCGCCAGGCGACCGATCCGCGCCGGGCTCGGTCGCGAAGCTCCGATCCACGAGGACGCCTCCTCTGATGTTCGACCCCCGAACGGTCGGGGCATGCCGCCTCCGGAATGCAATCGGCCGCAGAGCCTATCAGAACGAGGCAGGCTGCTTCGGGAGTCGGTCAGCGACGAGTCGCGGTGCTAGTCTCCGCGAATGCTCCAGGGCGACGAGGCCAAGCCGACGACACGACGACTCAACCGGGTCGAGCGCGAGGCGACCCTGCTGGACGCTGCCGCCGGCATCGTGGCCGAGGACGGAGTCGAGGCCCTCACGATGGAGGGCATCGCCGCACGGGCGGGCGTCAACAAGGCCCTCGTGTACCGCTTCTTCACGAACCGCGACGACGTGTTGGTCGGCTTGTGGGTCCGCGAGACCGCCCGCTTCGACGAGGCGATCATGGCCGCACTCCGCGGCAAACGCGACTTCGCCCAGAAGCTCCACGCCATCGTCGAGGCCTGGCTCGACGAGGTCGAGGCCGGCGGTTGCCTGATCCGGCTCGACGCCCCCGGAGCCGGCCCCTCCCGCCTGGCCGAGCGTCGGAAGCGCCGGGAGGAAGCCGTCGTCCGCTTCCTCGCCGACCTCATCCGGAGCACGGGGAACATCTCCGAGCGGGACGCGTTCGTGATGGCCGCCGCCCTGGGCAAGGGAGCCCAGGGGCTCCACGCCCTCCAGGCGCACACGGGTTGGCCGCGCCGCCCCCTCGTCGACACCTTCGTGCGCCTGTGTGTCGGCGCCGTCGAATCCCTGGCCCGCTAGCGGATCGCCCCCGGAACGCCGCGCGTCACTCGCTGCACTCGATGACGGTCTGCCCCATGTCGTCGAAGAAGGGGTCGGTCGGGATCACCGGTGGCGTCGGGTCTCCAGGCAGCACCAGGCCGCAGTCGATGCATTCGACGTTCTGCCAGGCGTCCGCCGCCGAGCTCGCGGGATGGAAGGCGATCATGTCCTCGACCCAGTCGACGATGGTCTGCTGCTCGCCGCCGCTCTGGTCCGAATAGACCTTGTCGCTTCCGTACATCGTGTGGCGGGAGCCCGCACCGATGTAGTAGCGGTAGTTCTCGGGGGCCCGACTCGAGGTCTCGAGCGCCTGGTCGACCATCACCTCGTTGAACTGGCAGCTCCCCTCCCACCAAGTGACTGCGGCGACCGGGTTGTTGTCGTTGAGCATCACGTTGTAGAACCCGGTCTGCCCTCCGCCGCCGCCGTCGTAGGACGCCGTGTAGTGAGCCCACTTCGTGTCCGTGTAGAAGTCGGCCACGGCGTCGATGTAGGCGACCATGCCCTCGCCGCTCGTGATCGACTCGACCACGCCGGGGACGTCATCCGGGATGTTGGCCAAGAAGTTCCAGTTCTCGAACTCGTTCTGCAGGAACGACGGCGTGATCACCCCGTTGCCGGCATCCCCGAGGATGCTGAACTTCGACGCGGGCCACGCCTCGTGGAGCAGCGGCCCGTGGAAGAGCGCACCGTAGGCCCCGGCGCTGGAGCCGGTCACGAAGATGGTCTCCGGGTTCAGGAAGTGCTCGCGCGCGAACTTCTCGACGACCTTCGCGTTCTGGAAGCCGCGGTGACTGATCTTCACGTCGGGTAGCGGCCCGCTGTAGACCTGATCCGCGTCGCCGAAGTGGACGTCACAGGTGCAGTAGGTGACGAAGACCGCGTTCCAGTCGCGGAAGGGGTTGTCGGGATTGTCGAGATCCGCGAAGCCCGTGGTGGCGTTGCTCGGATTGTCGCCTTCGGGATCGGCGCCGTCCTTGCAGACCGGGATGCCGCAGGTCAGGTTCTCCCAGCAGGCGCCGCCCCCCTGGTAGTAGACGACGAGCTTGTTGACCGAGCCACGCTTCACGAAGAAGTGGTAGTCGGAGTCGTCGTCGAAGCCGCAGCGCGGCTCGAGAGTGCGACCCTGGTACTCCACGGTGCCGACCGGCGAGACGGCCTGGAAGCCGCTGTCGTCGAGACCCGGCGCGACCGTGGTATCGAGAACCACGCCCTGGTGCAGCGCGTCGAGGCGGGCGACCACGTCTTCCTCGCTGGCGTCCGTGTCACAACGCGCCCGCTCCCATGCGTGGCTGAAGCTCTCGTCCGCTCGCTGCTGCTCGTCGTCGCGGCCCTGGGCGTCCCCACCCGAGGGCGCGCGGGCGGTGTGGCCCGCCTCGGCGTGGAGGTAGCTGCGGCTGCGCTTTCCAGCTGCACGCAGCAGGGACCGGCCACAACGCGCGTCCTTCCAGTCATCGGGGTCGAGGCCGGACGCGACCAGCGCCACGACGTCGCCGACCGCGGCTCCGATGTCGGCTTCCAGCTCGGAGGCAGTGGCCGTCTGCTCCACGCAGTCGACTCCGCGGAGCTCCGAGAAGAGCTCGGCCAGCCGGAAGGCGAAGCGGAGCCGGGCACCCGCCCACGAGAGGCTGCGATCCCTTCGATCCGCGTCTCCGTCCTTCTCCCAGCGCGACCAGGCCCGGAAGGCCGAGTCGGCGTAGCGCCCGGCTGCCCCCTGCTTCACGGCGACGCACTCGAACTCGGCATCTCCGAACTTCGCGAGCTCGACCTCCGGCTCGGGCTCGCAGGAATGCGGCCCGAAGCCGACCAGGAAGACGACGCAGGGAATCAGGAGGAGCAGGGGCAGACGCGGCATCAGGGAGCTTCCTTCGGGTTCTCGGGTTTGGACGCTCCACCCTACTCGGCCGGAAGTGCGGGCGTCAACCCGCCCCGAAGCCCCGCCCCTCCGCCGGCGAGGAAGCTTCGCGGGGTGCTGCCGGCCGCTCGCGCGCGGGGCCCCTCCGTGGGATCATCCGAGCGTGACGGGAACCCCGACGCCCCGCGAGGCCGCCTGCTTCCTTCCGGCGGACGTCGCCACGCGACGGCCCGCCTGAGCCGGGATCGGAAGGCTCGCGATGCAGACGATCCGCCAGGGCCGAACGGCCGTCTCGGTCGTGCTGGCGGCAACGTTCCTCTACGTCGCCTGGCGCTTCGCGTGGTACGACCTCTTCTCGACCTTCCACGGCTACGACGACGAAGGCTACATGCTGATGGCCGCGAAGCTGATGCTCGAAGGCCATGTGCTCTACGACGAGATCAGCACCACCTACGGCCCCGCCTACTTCCTGCTCAAGTGGCTCGTCCACTCCGCTCTCGGCGTGCCCCTGACGCACGACGGCATTCGCATCCTGACCGCCGTTCAGTGGATCTTCATCGCGCTGGCCTCCGGTGCCGCCGTGCTCGGCTCGGCGCGCTCGCGCACCTGGGCCTGGGGCGGCACCGCACTCGTGTTCCTGTCCCTGGACACCTTGCACGCGGAGCCCGGCCACCCCCAGGAGCTGGTGGCCGTGCTCTGCGCCCTGCTTCCGCTGGTCGTCTGGTCGGGGCGCGGCGGCGCGGGGAGGCCCGCCTGGTGGCTGGCCGGCACGCTCTGTGGCCTGCTGCTCGCGACCAAGATCAACGTGGGCATCTTCTGCACGGCGGCCGTGGCCACGGCCGTGCTCGCCCGCCTTCCCGCATCGGGGCTCAGCGACGGCCTTCGCTGGCTCGCCATCGCTCTGTCGGCGGCCCTGCCCTTCGCGGTCATGCGACCCCTCCTCCGCCATCCGGATTGTCTCGGGCTCGCGTTCCTGTGCGCCAGCGCCACCACGGGCGCGGCGATC
>JANQSB010000314.1 GCA_028284295.1 Myxococcota bacterium
TTCGCGCTGACCATCGCGGTGGCGACCATGATCTCGGTGTTCGTCTCGCTCACCCTGAGCCCGGCGCTCGCAGCGCTCCTCCTCAAGCGCGAGGAAGGCGAAGGGTCGCGAGTGGCCCGCTTCTTCGCACCCTTCAACCGCGGCCTCGAACGCTCGTCCGAAGGCTACGGGCAGCTGGTGGCGACGCTGCTGCGCCGCACCGCACTGGCCGCTGCGGCGTACCTGGGCTTGCTCCTGCTGGCCGGTTTGCAGTTCAGCGCGGTACCCCAGGGCTTCATCCCGGGCCAGGACCAGGGCTATGCCATCGTCGCCATCGAGCTGCCGCCCGGCTCCGACCTGGAACGAACGGACGAGGTCGTGCGCGAGGTCACGAGTCGTCTGCTCGAGATCGACGGCATCGATGACGCCGTGGGCTTCGCCGGCTTCTCCGGCGCGACCTTCACGAACGCGCCGAACGCAGCGACGGTGTTCCCGACCTTCGCGCCCTTCGACGAACGGGAAGCCGCCGGTCTCTCCTACCGCGAGCTGCTCGACCGCATGTGGCAGGTCGCCGGCGAGACCGACGAGGCCTTCGTACTCGTCATCGAGCCGCCTCCCGTTCGAGGCATCGGCAACGCGGGTGGCTTTCGCATGATGGTGCAGGATCGCCAGGGCCGCGGGCTGGGCCTGCTGGAGACCGCAACGAACGAGATGGTGCGAGCCGCGGGAGAGGTCGACGGGCTGACGGGCGTGTTCACCCTCTTCAACACGGCGACGCCCCAGCTCTACCTGGACATCGACCGGGAGCGTGCCCGCCGGCTGAACGTGCCCATGGCGGGCGTGTTCGAAGCGGTCGAGGTCTACTTCGGGTCCGCCTTCGTGAACGACTTCAACTACCTGGGGCGCACCTTCCGGGTCACGGCACAAGCCGACGCGCCCTACCGCCAGGATCCGAACGACCTGCTGGCCTTGCGGACCCGCAACCACTTCGACGAGGCGGTTCCGCTCGGCAGCGTCGCGCGAGCCGAGTACCGGACCGCGCCCTACCGGGTCCTTCGATTCAACCTCTATCCGTCCGCTTCGATCTACGGGAACACGCTACCCGGCACGAGTACGGGAGAGGCGATCGATCATCTCGAGCGACTCGCTGCGGAGCTGCTGCCGGAAGGGCTGTCCTACGAGTGGACCGAGCTGGCGCTGCAGGAAAAGAGTGCGGGGGACTCGGGACTCGTGGTCTTCGCGCTCGCGGCCCTCTTCGTGTTCCTGCTCCTCGCCGCGCAGTACGAGAGCCTCACGCTTCCGCTGGCGGTGGTCTTGATCGTTCCCATGGGCTTGCTCTTCGCGATGTTCGGGGTGTGGGTGACCGGCTGGGACAACAACGTCCTCGTGAGGGTCGGCCTGATCGTGCTGGTCGGACTCGCCGCCAAGAACGCGATCCTGATCGTCGAGTTCGCGAAGCAGAGAGAGGACGAGGGAGACTCGATCGTGGAAGCTGCCGTGACGGCGGCGAGGCTGCGGCTGCGGCCCATCCTGATGACGGCTTTCTCCTTCATCCTGGGCGTCGTCCCGCTGGTGATCGCGTCGGGGCCCGGTGCGGAGATGCGCCGCGCACTCGGCATCACGGTGTTCTCCGGCATGCTCGGCGTCACGCTCCTCGGCCTGGTGTTCACGCCCGTCTTCTACGCGATCTGTCGGCGGCTCGTGCGCTCGGGAACAGCGACCTGAGCCGGGATCTACGAGGAGCGCACGGATCGGAAGCTCCGCGTGTTCCGTCTGCGTCGCGTCGAGGGGCGCGCGGAGGCCTGACGAGCTCGCCATTGCGCAGGCGTCGACGTCGCCCGAGACTCCCGGGTCCGCCCCTGCCATGGAGACCCGACGCATGACCGATCGCAGCAACCGCCAGTGGCTTCTCGCGCGACGACCTCACGGAATGGTGAGCCGCGACGACTTCGAGCTCGTCGAGACTCCGGTTCCCGATCTCGCAGACGGCGAGTACCTCGTCCGCAACCTCTACCTGTCCTTCGACCCGACGATGCGGGGGTGGATGGAGGATCGCGAGAGCTACATGCCGCCGGTCGCGCTCGGGGAGGTCATGCGCTGCGGCAGCGTGGGCCAGGTCGTGGAGTCGAAGAACGACGCGTATGCGCCGGGCGACATCGTGTCCGGGCTCT
The DNA here is from genome assembly GCA_028284295.1 of Myxococcota bacterium. Lineage (GTDB taxonomy): Bacteria > Myxococcota_A > UBA9160 > UBA9160 > UBA4427 > JAJDAN01. Next base: position 2,151 of record JANQSB010000314.1, read on the forward strand.
TCGGCATGCAGGAGTTCGCGGTGGGCGGACGTGGCTTCATGCAGGGGACGCCCGTGGCCGAGGGCACGCCCCTCACCTGGCCGCTGGGGGTCACGGGGATCACCGGCATGACCGCCTACTTCGGCCTGCTCGAGCTCGGGAAGCCGAAGGAAGGGGAGACGGTGCTCGTCTCCGGCGCGGCGGGGGCGACCGGCTCCGTCGCCGCGCAGATCGCCAAGCTCAAGGGGTGCCGCGTCGTCGGAATCGCGGGCGGACCCGAGAAGTGCGCGTGGCTGGTCGAGAAGGCCGGCCTCGACGCCGCCATCGACTACAAGTCCGAGGACGTCGAGGAGCGCATCCGCGCGCTGTGTCCGAATGGCGTCGACGTCTACTTCGAGAACGTGGGGGGGCCCATCCTCGAGGCGGCCCTCGCGAATCTCGCCCTGCGAGCGCGCATCGTGATGTGCGGCGGCATCTCCGGCTACAACGAAGAGAAGCCGCAGCCCGGCCCGAGCAACCTGATGAACATCGTCATCCAGCGCGCGCGCATGGAGGGCTTCATCATCATCGACTACGCGGCGCGCTTCCCCGAGGCGGCGGAGGAGCTCGTGAAGTGGGTGCAGGAAGGGAAGATCGTCCATCAGGAGGACGTCCAGGAGGGCATCGAGAACGCCCCGGAGACCTTCCTGCGGCTCTTCCGCGGCCAGAACCTCGGCAAGCAGCTCCTGAAGGTGGCCGACCCGGAGTGATCGCTGGACCGTGACGGAGAGACGGTTCGCCCCCACGGCGCGTGCTTGACAGGATCACGCCTCTCTTGAGACGATGACGCAGAGATGTCCCTGCGTCCGATCGTACTCCCGCTGCTGCTCCTCCTCGCAACCCCGGCGGCCGCCACGGACGGCGTGATCGAGCTCAACCAGAGCTGCGCACTCAACACGGGCTGTCTGCCCGGAGACGCGCCGGGCTATCCGATCACCATCACGGCGGCGGGCAGCTTCCGGCTCACGGGGCGGCTGAACCTGCGCACGCCACCCATCCTCGAGACGGCGATCGCCGTGACGGCGGGCGGCGTGACGATCGATCTCAACGGCTTCGAAATCATCGGGCCCGGCAACTGCACGGGCTTCGGCGAGACCCTGAGCTGCGACTCCGCGCTCGGAGGCTTCGACGGGCACGGCATCCACGCGCCGAACAACGACGAGATCACGGTTCGCAACGGCATGGTGCACAACATGCGGGGCTACGGGATCTACCTGGACGACTCGGGGCGCGTCTCGGACGTGCAGGTTCGCCGCAACAGCCTGAGCGGCATCCGGCTACAGGACGACGGCGTGATCACCGGCTGTGTGGCGACGCAGAACGCAGAGGACGGCTTCATGGTCAACACGGGCAGCGTCGTCCATGCCTCTGCGAGCTCGAGCAACGGCAGCGACGGGCTCTACGCGTTCGGAGCCGACGTCGTCGTCACGTCGACCTCGCTTCGCGACAATGGCGAGCAGAGCCTGCGCCATGTCGATCGGCTCACGCAGCAGGCGGTGAGCTGCGACGACGACCACTGTTCACGGCGCGGTGCCCGTCGCTACTACCTGAGCGCCACCTCCGTGACCGGAGAGCTCGTTGCCAGCCATTGCGACAGTGGCTTCCACCTCGCGACCTCCTTCGAGCTCTGGGATCCGTCGGACATGCAGTACGATCGGTCGCGGGGGCTCACCACCAACGAGAGTGGGCCCGCCGTGAGCACCCGGGGTTGGATCGTCGAGTCGGGGTGGGCGCTCGCACCGGATTGCAGTGACTGGACGACTCCCTCCAGCAGTATCGAGGGAACCACGCTGAGCATCCGGAGAGTCGGAGCGCAGGAGCAGAATCCCGGGTGGCTCGTCGTCAGCACGCGTGCGTGCGATCTTCCGCACCCGGTCTGGTGTGTGGAGGACTGAGGCTGCCCGGCTGGGGGCGGAGCCGCGAAGGGTCCGGGTCGCCCTCCCGACTCGACGGGACTCGAGCCGGACGAGCTCGGACGGAGGAGCCGGCATGCACATCGAGGTCGACGGTTGCCGACTGTACGTGGACGTGGTGGGTTCGGGGCTCGTCGCGCAAGGCCCGGCCATGGTCGAGCGTCCCGTCGTCTTCATCCTGCACGGCGGCCCCGGATTCGACCACTCGACGGTGAAGCCCGCGTTCGACCCGCTCGCCGACGTCGCGCAGCTGGTCTACTACGATCACCGCGGCCAGGGCCGCAGCGATGCCAGTACGCCCGACGCGTGGAACCTCGACCAGTGGGCGGACGACCTGCGCGGCCTGGTCGACGCGCTCGGCATCGAGAAGCCCATCGTCCACGGAATCTCCTTCGGCGGGTTCGTCGCGCAGAGCTACGCGAGCCGCCACCCGGACCGGCTCCACAAGCTGATCCTGGCGAGCACCGTCGCCCGCGTCGACATGCGTCTCGTCTACGAGGCCTTCGAGAGGTTCGGTGGCGAGCGCGCCCGGGCGGCTGCCGAGTGCTTCTGGACGGCGCCCACCGGCGAGAGCGCGATCGAGTACGCGACGACCTGCCTGCCTCTCTACCACCAGCGCCAGCCGGACCCGAACGTGGCCCGGCGAGCGATCGTCAAGCTCGAGGTGATCTCCCACTTCTCCGGCCCGAAAGGCGAGCACCACAGCTTCGACTTCCGTGAGGCGCTCTCCCGCCTTCGCTGCCCGACCCTCGTGACGGCCGGAGAGCTGGACCCCATCACGCCCATCGAGGCGGTTCGGGAGCTGGCCGACTGCATCCCCGAGGAGCACCGGCACTTCGAGGTCTTCGCCGGGTGCGGGCACGGTGTGCACCACGACGACCCCCGGGCCTTCGAGTTGATGAAGGCCTTCATCCAAGGTTGATGGGGGATCGCTTCCAGGCGCGACCTCTCCTGGATCAGTCGAGGTTGAGAAAGGGGCGCAGGGAGCGTCGCGGCGTCTAGAAGCGCCCTTCGAGCAGGAGCTTCACCCGGCGAGCTGCCTGCTGGCTGTGCAGGATCTCCACGTGGCCGTAGTTCCAGGCGCGTACGCTGAGGGCCTGCTCCTGGGCCTCCTCGAGCGCCTGACTCGTGCAGCTCACGGAGCCGTCGTTGCAGGGTGTCCCCCTGCCGCTGAAGCCGAAGATCAGGTGGTAGTCGACCCTGCGCGGAAGTGCTCGGAGACGTTGGCGCTCTTCATCCTCGTAGAACAGCCGGCGAAGGAAGCTGCTCGACGGGCTCATGTCCCGGAAGGACTCGGGCAGGGCGATCCTGGCGCCTTCGGTGCGTCGCGCCCTCAGGTCGCCGCCCCACGGTGTCGAGATGCTGACGAAGAGGCGGACCTCATCCCGCTCCGTGTCGGCCGCGTATTCGTAGATCGCGCTTCGGGAAACGAGCCCCCCCATGCTGTGGGCGACGATGGCGATCTCGTCGAAGTCCGTCTCGATCTGTACCCGCTCGAGCAGCCGGGCGAGATGTTCCGAGATGGAGTCGAGCCCCAGGCCCGACGGATAGAAGTAGAACCAGGGCTGGAATCGATCGCGATCCAGAGCCGCGATCAGACCCTGGAACTCCTGGGGATGGCCCGCGATCCCATGCACGAAGAGGACCGGGATGCGATCTTCGTCGTACGGCTCCAGGAAGTAGATGCCCGCCAGCTCCTCGTTCAGGAAGTCCATGGGACGCCACAAGCCCCGGCGCCCGGCCTCGGCCCCGAACCGCTCGTCGTCGAGGTCGCCGACGACTTCTCCCCGCCTGGAGAAGGCCCACAAGCTGAACTCGCGCTGCTCCGAGTCGGTGCGCTCGACCAGGCTCAGGAGGTCCACGGGACGCTCGATCCGGTCTCCGAGCGCGGAGCCTTCCTTCAGCAGCAGCTCCACCCGGGCAGAAGCTCCAGGCCCGAGCTCATGGACGGGGCTGTCGATCACCCGCGCGACGCGCTCGTCGGGATCCAGGAGCCCGTTGCCGTTGCGATCCTCGTAGGCGCCGAGCTGGTAGCGACCGGGCGGCACGACGAAGAGGAAGGTGCCCGGCGTCCGCCTCACGTAGCTGTCGACGCCCACGAGCGCGGCGTCGCCGTCTTCGACACGTCGGGCGAGCAGGACGACGAGGGTGCCGGCGGCGTCCCCTTCGGTCTCCACCGTCCCCGCGATGCGGACCTTCGACTGCGCCTGCGCCAGCTGGTCGCGGAACCCGGTGACCTCGCGAATGGCCGCGCAGCCCCCAGCCACCGCTGCCACGACGAGCGAAACGACCAGTCCGACCCAGACCCTGTCCTCCATCCCAGGCATCGCGTCTCCGATGGGAAGTGCGGGACCAGGCGGGGCTCCATCCACTCGAGGCCGGCCATCGTCGGGCGCGGAAGATGTCGTTCCTCGTCGCCTGAAACGAGAGGAAGACTAACCCGATCCGACCTCGTCACGAAAGGCGCTTGCCTCCGATCCAGGACAGCAGCTCCGACGCCGGCCATCGCCCCACAGCCGCTCCACTTGTCATCTCGGGCCGTTCGGGCACCCTGCCTGGGGTCACTGGCCGACCATCCCCGAGAGCCCCCTGGCGATGCACCTGTCCACCCGACTCGGAGCCCTGACCCTCGACGACTGGAGCGGAAGCCCGGTCGCCCTCGCCTCCCTGTGGCGCGAGAAGCCCGTGGTCCTCGTCTTCATCCGCCACTTCGGCTGACTGTTCTGCCGGGAGCAAGTCGCGCAGTTGCGCGACCAGGTCGACGAGATCCGGAAGCGGGGCGCGGAGCTGGCCATCGTGGGAAACGGGGCGACCCACTTCGCCGCAGCCTTCCGCGAGGACTTCGAGCTCGACGGCCCTCTCCTCGTCGACCCGGAGCTTCGCGCCTATCGCGCGGCGGGCCTGCGTCGCGGGCGCGTCGAGATCCTCTCGCCACGGCTCCTGGGCGCAGGCCTGCGGGCGACGCGCGCCGGCTACCGCCAGACCAGCGTCGAAGGAGACCCCTGGCAGCTGGGCGGCGTGTTCGTCATCCGTCCGGGTGGAGCCCTCGCCTACCGCTTCGCGAGCCGCGACGCCGGAGACCACGCCCCGATCGAGGAGATCCTGGCCGCCCTCGAGCCCGGAGCACCGGAGGTCGCCGAAGAGGCGCCGCGCAGCGAGCTGCTCGCGTCGGTCTCGCGGGCCGTCTCGCTCATCGCGGACCCGCTGATCGTCCCCTCCTTCGACCGCGGCGGTTTCCGGCTGCACGCGCTGGCCTTCGACCCGGACGACCTGGAGGTCGACCTCACGGGACGTCGCTGCCTCGTCACCGGCGCGAACTCGGGCATCGGCTACGAGACCGCGCTTGCCCTGGCCGACCTGGGCGCCGAGGTCCTGCTGCTTTGCCGCAGCCCCGAGCGCGGCGCCGAAGCCGCAGAGCGGATCGCCACCGCGACCGGCAACGCGAAGGTGCGCTGCGAGACCGTCGACCTCTCGGACCTCGCTTCGATCCGCGACTTCGCGACCCGGCTGGACGACGCGCCGGTCGACGTTCTGGTCCACAACGCCGGCGTGCTGCCGGAAGAGCGCGCGGAGACGAAGGACGGGCTGGAGCTCTGCTTCGCGACCCACGTGGCCGGTCCCCACCTGCTCACGCGGCTCCTGCGGGGAAGGCTGGAGGCATCCACCGACGCCCGCGTCGTCTGGGTCTCGTCCGGCGGCATGTACACACGCCGACTCCAGGTCGAGGACCCGGGCTGGCGGGATCGCGAGGACGGCTACAACGGCGTCCTCGCCTACGCGGAGACGAAGCGCGCGCAGGTCGTGCTCGCAGAGATGTGGGCGCGCGAGCTCGAGGGCACGAAGGTCTGCGTCAACGCCATGCACCCCGGCTGGGCCGACACGCCGGCGGTGCGCAGCTCGCTCCCCCGCTTCCACCGGGTCACGAGCGCGATCCTCCGCAGCCCGGCCGAGGGCGCCGACACCGTGGTCTGGCTGGCCGCCGCGGGCGCCGCGAGCGGGCTCGCGGGACGCTTCGTCTTCGACCGCGAACCGCGGCGAACCCACCTCCTACCCGGCACCCGCGAGTCGGAGGAAGAGCGCGACACGCTCTGGCAGCTGTGCGAGGAGATCGCCGAGGCCGCCGGCGACCGGAGCGCCTCGTGACGCTCTCCGGCTCCGGGTCCCGTCGTCTCCCGACACCCCGGGCCCCGGATCCGCTGGGAAGGTAGAGACGGAACGCGCGGGAACCCCACCTTTCCCGTCGGCCGGGGAGCCGTCTCGCGATACAGCCAAGCCCGCAGTGGAGAGAGCATGAGCGGGGATTGCCGAGCTGACCGCCCGGGCGAGTTGCGGTGCGTGGAACGGGACGTCCGTTCGCCGGATCAGCGGAGGCGGCTACGGCTGGCGGCGTTTGAGGTTCTCCGGGATGTCCAGCTCCTTCGCCTGACGCGCTGTCGCGGCGAGCTGGTTGTCGTAGACGTCTCGCGTCCAGGCGTACATGCCAGCATCGCGCTTCGCGCCCGCAGGCTTCGTGCACATCTCGTCCCGGCGACCCCATAGCAGCAGACAAGGGATCCCTTCCTCGGTCGCGATGCTCATCTCGACCGCCATCCTCTCGGAACCCGCGGAGTGCTCGCTACAGATCACCACCATCTCGTCCGCGGCGGCGATTCGGGACCGCGCGCTGGCGAGCCATGCGTCGGTGATGGGACCGGCGCTCGACCAACCCACGAGATCGAAGAGCGATCCCGGCGCCGCGGCATCCCTCTCGAGACGCTCCCGGAGATCTTCGTCATGAGGCTCGTCGAAGCTCGCGAACACCTGGAACTTCGACATCCGATTCTCCCGGAGCCCAGGCGGACCGGCCCGAGGACGGATAGACGAGATAGCCGGTTCGCGCTCCCGACGCTTGCATGAACCCTATGCTAGCTTCCCGGGGTAACGCGTGGCGGTGATCCCGTCACGACCACCGAGGCGCTCCCGACCGGGAGCCCGGGGCATGGCCCCGAGGTCGCCGCAGCTTTTGCGAGCTCCACGTTGGAGACGTCAGGTCGCGCGGCGGCAAGAGGCCCTGAGGGATCGACTCCTTCCCCGTATCGAGTCGTCTGCCGCCAGGGCGGAGAACAAGTTGTCACAAGGTACTGTCAAGTGGTTCAGCGACGAGAAGGGATACGGATTCATCACGCCTGAGGATGGCTCCAAGGACCTCTTCGTCCATCACAGCAACATTCTGGGCGAGGGCTTCAAGTCGCTCAGCGAAGGCCAGAAGGTCAGCTACGAGGCTGCAGAAGGGCGCAAGGGGCCCGAGGCCACGAGCGTCAGCCCCGCCTAGCAGGCGATGCAACGAGTGGCGGCCCGTCGATCGGGCCGCCACTTTCCTGGCCCTCCGTTCCTTCCATGCCACCACCCACGCATGGCCAACCGGTCTTCCAGCGAACGCCTACGAGAGGACCGCGGATGCCGTATCCGGGAACCGAGGACGTCGAGGCCAGCGTCCGTGAGCTCGAGTCGGGCTTCGGTGCGAGCGAGCCCGCGGGCCTGCCGGCGCCGACGGGAAGCAACCTCTCCGTCGTCCACCGGGGACTGGCGACCATCCGCCGGGACGACCTCGCACCCGGGCCGATCCTCTGCGAGTGGGGGAGCGGCTTCGGAGGCGCCTGCGCAGTCGCGGCACTGAACGGCTTCCAACCTGTCGGCATCGAGATCCGTGGCGACCTCGTGCGAGCATCCCGACGCCTCGCCGAACGGCTCGCGCTTCCCTTGCGCTTCGCGGAAGGGAGCTTCCTGCAGCCAGGCGACGAGGATCTGGTGCCCCCCGCGTCCCGGCACGCCCCTCGCTTCGAGAGCACCGCCTGGGACAGCCTCGGCCTCGCGCCGGGGGACTGCGACGTGGTGTTCGTCTACCCCTGGCCCGGGGAGGAGTCGTTCATCGACGCGATCTTCCTACGACATGCCGCACCCGGAGCCGTGCTGCTGACCTTCCACGGCTGGAGCTATCTGCTGGCCCAGCGAAAGATCGGGCCCGACACCCCGCTCGAGCCAATCGCCTGGCTTTGAGGGCACTCCTGCAGATCGCCAAGCGCCTCGCCGAGGGTCACCACGCTACCGGCGCCGCTGACTGCCGCTCAAGACTCGGTCAACGTCAGTAGGACGTCGGCGTACCAGGCGGTGTTCAGTCCCAGGGCCTCGTCCTCGCCCGCCTCCCGCGTCTTGATGTCCACGCGCGAGGAGTGGATGCCCAGAAGCCTCCAGGGGAGCTGGCCCAGCTCCGCTTCGGGCTCCGTGACTCGCGAAACGACAGGCGCGCCGCTGCTTCCGCGATGTGTGCGCGCGTCGGTCAGAAAGTAGCCCTCGCCCTGGAAGCGCAGCCCGAAGGAGGACGAGACGACGGCGTGCCGCGCTACGGGGATCCGATGCAGCGCGTCGTGGAAGCCGAGCGGAAAGCCCACGATGAGCAGCGAGGTGCCGATCTCGATGCTCTCCTGTGTGTCGAGTAGGTGCTTCGGGGTGAAGCAGCTGAAGGTCGCGTTCGCGGGTAGCGCCGAACGATCGATCTCGATCGCGGCGACATCGATCTCGCCCGCCGAGTCCTTGCCCTGGCGCCACGCGCTCGTCCCCTCGCGGTAGAGCGGGATCGAGAAGCCCGTCGTACGGGCCACGTTGCCCGGATCCGTATGGAGCTCGATCTCGAGCTGGTCGGGGAAGTGACTCGTCAGCTCGTCGTACACCACGTGACGACTGGTCACGAGAAAAATCCGCTCGTTCCGCTCGAAGAAGAAGCCGCTCGCATTCGTGAGAGGCCGGGAGCGATCGAGTGTCGAGACCCGGAGGGTGGAGAGAAGAATGGGCTCGATCATGAAGGCGCTCGTCTCCTCCGAGCCGGGTCGGGAGCAGCGAATGCGCGACCCAGTTTTCTGGTTCTCACACGGGGCCCTCGTCGACCGGGACGCAAGCACCGGGGCCGGAGAAGCCAAGCGCGGGCGCAGCCGGTGCAGGGTCGTCTATCGCGCGACCTCGAGGCAACCTTCTCCGCGCTGCCGATAGCCCGGGTTGCAGCTCCAGCGGTTTCCCGAAGCGTCGAGGTGAGCATTCGGTGGCACCCGAAGTTCGAGGCAGGAACGGTCTTCCTTCTTGAAGCCACGATTGCAGGCCCAGTCGCTTCCCGAGGCGGCGAGATAGCCGTTCTCGGGCACCTCGACTCCGATGCACTCCTCGCCGCGCTTGCGGTAGCCGCGGTCGCAGGCCCAATGGTTGCCCGACGGCCCGATGTGTCCGTGACGAGGGATGTCGAGGGGTACACACGACCTTCCGCTCTCCCGGAACCCTCGTTCGCACTTCCAGCTGTTTCCGGAGTAGTCGAGATAGCCGTTCTCGGGCAACGCGATCGCCGCACAGGACTGCGTGACCTTCCGGTATCCCCGCTCGCACTCCCAGTCGCCCCTGTAGGACAGGAAGGCGTGGGGCGGCACGTCGACGCGCGTGCACTCCCCTTTCGCCTCCTGGTAGCCCCAGTTGCATTCCCATCCGCGCCCTGCGAAGTCCAGATGGGCGTTCGGGGGGACCTCGACGATCACGCACGATTCCCCGACGCGCTGATACCCCCGATCGCATTCCCAACCGCTCCCGTAGCGCTTGACGTGCGCGTTGGGAGGGACGGCATCTGCGACAGCTACCTGCGCGGCGGCGGGACTCGGTGAGGCGGGCAGCACCAGCACAGCGGCTACGAGTGCAGACAGGGAGACTCGTCGGTTCACGTCGGGCCGATCCTCGGAGGCGCAGATGCGAGTTTCTGGCCTCGTCACGGAGCGAGAATCGAGTCACTCGTCTCGAGCAGTCGCATCGTGGAGAAACGCGCTGTGCAGACGGGGCAGACGGAGAGCAGATGCTCTCCGGGATGCGGTCGCTCACACCAGACGCAGCTCACGAGCGGCACTTCCTGCTCGGTTCGCTCGATCTCGAGCGGGCTCTCGGACCGATCCCAGTCGCTTCCCACCATCGTCGAATCCTCCTGGGCAGCCAGGCTGAGCGGTGCTGCACACTTCGCGATCGCAGAGCCTAGACGATTCGCTAAGTGTGTCAAGCAACTGGACAGAACGCTTGATCCATCAAGCGGTCTGGTCGATACTCTAGTCATGGCGCCCGGCCGCAGACGATCGCGACGCAAGCGTGCCGAGTTCGTCGGGCAGCCCGCGGAGCTGGGGACCCTCCTGGCCGACCTGCGCACCGCGAAGGGGCTCTCGCTCCGCGAGGTCGAGGAAGCCACCGACAGGGCCGTCTCCAACGCCTACCTGAGCCAGCTCGAGAACGGCAGGATCAAGAAGCCCTCGCCCAACATGCTGCACAGCTTGGCGAAGGTCTATTCCGTGCCCTATGAGGCCTTGATGGAGAAGGCCGGCTACCTGCTGCCCTCGGAGGATGGAAGCGGGCGCCGAAAGAGGTTGGCGGCCTTTGCGATCGATGATCTGACCGCCGAGGAGGAGGAGGAGCTGCTCAAGTATCTGGCCTTCCTACGCTCCCGTTCTTCGCGATGAAACGCTCCGGAGGCGCGGGGACGGATTTCGTCACCCCACTCATCGGAGTCGCAGCTGCCCTCCTGCACGTGGGGATCGGACCCGGCACCCTCCGAGGAAAGGCAGTTCATGACTGAACGACAAGTCTCCCGCCAGGGCTGCTGCGCCGATCCGCGCTGGACCATCGCCGCCGCCCTCGCTGTCTCGATCGTGCTCGCGCCCGCCAGCGGACCGCTGAGCGCCGAGGACACGGTCGATGTACCTCAGAACGCCCACAAGCGCCGCTACGGAGATACCTGGGAATGCAACCGCGGCTACTCACGAACCGGCGACGTCTGCGTTCCGATCGAGGTGCCGGTCAACGCCTATCTCGACTCGGCGGGGCGGCGCTGGCGGTGCGAGCGAGGCTACGAGCGGGTCGAGGCGCGCTGCGTCGCCATCGCCGTGCCCGACAACGGGTTCCTCAGCGACCAGGGCCACGGTTGGAGCTGCAATCGCGGCTTCCGCAAGCAGGGCAGCCGATGCGAGCGGGTCCGCGTTCCGGCCGGAGGCTTCCTCGACGCATCCGGGACGGACTGGGCCTGCGACAGGGGCTATCGCCGCAGCCAGGACCGCTGCCGCCAGGTCGAGGTCCCGGAGAACGCATTTCTCGACTGGTCGGGAAAGGAGTGGGCCTGCGAGCGCGCGTTCAAGAAGGAGGCCGGAGGCTGTGTGCAGGTGGAGGTTCCGGCGAACGCCCACCTCGACTTCTCGGGCGACGGATGGAACTGCGATCCGGGCTTCGAGCGGCGTGGGCTGGGTTGCGCCGAATACGCACGATGACCTGAACGACTGTCGCCTGGCCGCAGCCGCAGCGGGCCATCTCAGGTCGATCCCGCCAGCGGTGCCATCGGCCAGCTGCCCGGGTGTCGCCAGACGCGGAACGCTCACCCGAGCGAACGCGGTCCGCTTCATCAAGCCAAGGACAGATCGCCGCTGCCGGCGACCCGAGCGCCTCGTGAGGCCATTGGCAACCAGCTCCTCGTCCCCGGCTGCACTCGAGTGGGCGCTCGCCAACCGGGACGTCTCGTGCGCGGTGATCTCCTTCTTCGAGCTCCAGCACGTCGACGAGTACCTCGCGGCCTCCGGCCAGCGGCTGAGCGACGAGGACATCGCCGTGCTACGCGAGTACGATCGACAGATCGCCGGCAGCTGCTGTGGACCCCATTGCGGCGCCTGTCTCAGCAGCTGTCCCGTCGGTGTCGAGATCCCCACACGCATGCGCGACGCCCACGACCTCCTCACGCTGGGTTGATCCATACGGGCTCGCGTCCAGCCGGGAGGAAGACCAGGGCGGAACGGCGAACTCCCGAGCTTCAATCCGGGTGGAGACCTTCCCCCCGAGAGCCTCGACGACTTCAACGTCCTTGCTGGAGGGCGGCGCTCTGGCAGGTCTGATGACGCGACCGGCGTGGCGAGCAGCGAGGAGCGAGCGCGGGGCTCGGACGACAATCTCGCTACCCTCGACGCAGCCGGCCCGGGATGGTCCGACGAACGCAGTCCGAAGCGCAGTCCGAAGCGCAGTGGGAACACGGGAGAGCGACGCGAGGGCCTTGACGGAGAATCCCCCCGACGCAGCGGAGCATCCGGGCGCGACTCGCGGGTCGTCCGCGTCGCTCGAGATCACCCGGCCCGACGACTGGCATCTGCACCTGCGTGATGGCGCCCTGCTCGAGCGGGTGGTCCCCGCGACGGCGCGCCGCTTCGGGCGCGCGATCGTGATGCCGAACCTGGTGCCTGCGGTCACGACCGTCGAGGCCGCCCTGGCCTATCGCGGACGCATCCTCGCGGCCTGCCCGGAGAACGCCGACTTCGAGCCGCTGATGACGCTCTACCTGACGGACGAGACTCCGGCCTCGGAGATCGAGGCCGCGGCGAAGTCTCCGCACGTCGCAGGAATCAAGGTCTACCCGCGCGGCGCGACCACGCATTCGTCGGAAGGCGTGTCCGACCTGGCCGCGTGCGTGTCCGTGCTCGAGGCACTCGCTTCCTGCGGCCTCCCGCTGCTGGTGCACGGCGAGACGACCGCCCCCGAGTGCGACGTATTCGATCGCGAGCGGGTCTACCTCGAGGAGACGCTATCGAAGGTCATCGACCGCTACCCGACACTGCGCGTGGTGTTCGAGCACATCACGACCCGGGAGGCGGCGGCCTTCGTGCGCGAGGCACCGGCACGAGTCGCTGCGACGATCACGCCCCAGCATCTGCTCCTGAACCGCAACGCGATCTTCGAAGGCGGCCTGCGACCCCATCACTACTGCCTTCCGGTGCTGAAGCGCGAGCGCGATCGTCTCGCACTGCTCGCGGCGGCGACCTCGGGCGACCCGAGCTTCTTCCTGGGGACCGATAGCGCTCCCCACACGCGAGACTCGAAGGAGTCGGACTGCGGCTGCGCGGGGATCTACAGCGCTCCCGTCGCGCTCGAGGCCTACGCCGAGGCCTTCGCCTCGGCTGGTGCGCTCGATCGACTCGAGGGCTTCGCGAGCTGCTTCGGTGCGGACTTCTACGGACTTCCCCACAACGCGAGTCGGGTGCGCCTTGCCGAGCAACCCTGGTCGCCACCGGATTGGAATGGCGAAGGCGAGTCGGCGATTCGGGTCTTTCTGGGCGGCCAGAGGCTCCGCTATCGCGTGGAAGACGCAAGGCTCTAGAGCCTCGAAACCCGCTTGCGAAGACGGTCGCGGACTGTGCGCCCGGGGTCGATCGACGGCCGAGGCGGCTGAGCTCAGGCGGGTTCCTCGGGCATGGTGAGCTCCGGGAAGGGGTTGGGGAGCTCCGCCCAGGCGGTGCCGTCGGCCGAGGCGAGTCGTTCGTCGAGCAGGCACGCGTCGAGGCGAGCGCGAATCGCCTCCTCGGGCATCTCCTGGCCGATGAAGACGAGCTCCTGGGCGCGATCGCCATAGCGCGGATGCCAGTTCGGCTGCTCGTCAGGGCGCTGGCCGTCCGGGTGCGACCAGTGCTCGGGGGGCATGGCCGCCCACCACACACCGACCGCGTCCACGCTGCTGACGCCGCCCGCCTGAGCCCACTCGTAGGCGACCCGGTGATCCGCGGCGACCCAGAAGAACCCCTTCGAGCGGAGCACGCCGCGCCAGTTCTCGTCGTCGTGCAGGAACGCCCACAGCTTCTCGGCGTCGAAGGGGTGCGACGTGCGATAGGTGAAGCTGGAGATTCCGTACTCCTCGGTCTCCGGCGTGTGCTCGCCCTGCAGCTCGCGGATCCAGCCGGCGGAACTCGCCGCCTTCTCGTAGTCGAACAGACCCGTGTCCAGCACGCTCTCGAGCGGAACCCGTCCACGTTCCGTCGTCAGGAGCTTCGCACCGGGGTTGAGTGCCTTCACGATGGCCTCGACCTCGAGAGCCCGATCGCGACTCACGAGATCGAGCTTGTTGAGCACGATGACGTCGGCGAACTCGATCTGGTCGATGAGAAGGTCGGTCACCGTCCGGTGGTCCTCTTCGCCCAGGGACTCGCCGCGATCCTGGAGCGCCTCGGCGGCCTTGTAGTCCCGCAGGAAGCTCGCCGCGTCCACGACCGTGACCATCGTATCGAGGCGGGAGACCTGGCTCAGGCTCACGCCGTCCTCGTCTTCGAAGGTGAAGGTCTGCGCGACGGGTATCGGCTCCGAAATCCCGGTCGACTCGATGAGCAGGTAGTCGAAGCGTCCCTCCTGCGCCAGCCGCGAGACCTCGGCGAGCAGGTCGTCCCGCAGCGTGCAGCAGATGCAGCCGTTCGACATCTCGACGAGCTTCTCCTCGGTCCGCGACAGCTCTGCGCCGCCGCGCTCGACGAGCGCGGCGTCGATGTTGACCTCGCTCATGTCGTTCACGATCACCGCAACACGGCGCCCTTCCCGGTTGTTGAGCACCTGATTGAGAAGCGTGGTCTTTCCGGCTCCGAGGAAGCCGGAGAGAACCGTGACGGGAAGGCGCGTCGGGCCGGCGCTGGGCTCGTGGCTCGGGTTCATCGAGATCCTCTTCGGGTGGGCGGGTCGGCGGGGGATGCAACGGCCACGAGCTCTCGGAGCCGAGGCCTCAACGCGACAGGTGCCACCCGGCGCTGCCGGGTTCCCCGCCAGCCGCTTCGGGACCGGCCAGGACAGCAACCGCTTCCAGCCCGTCGCGCAGGACCCAGGACCCAGGACCCGGCCCGCGGCCCCTCGCTCAGAGCGCGAGCTCGTACAGCGCCCGGACCTCGTCCCGGCTGGGATAGCGCGGCGTGTTCAAGATGATCATGTCGCGGAGTGCGTCGGTGGTCAGTGCGTCAAGGTCCGCCGTTGTCGCGCCCAGGTCACCCAGGCGGCGGTCCGTACCGACGGTTGCGGACAGCTTCTCGACCGCCTCGACCGCTGCGCTGGCGTCCCCACTCGAGCCGAGTGCCTCTCCGACGTGGGCGTACCGGTCCGCCACGACCTCGCGGTTGAAGCGCATGACGTGGGGGAGCATGGTCGCGAGCGTCTGTCCATGGGCCACGCCGAAGGTGCCCGAGATCGGGTGGCCCGTCGCGTGCACGAGCCCGAGAAGCGGGCCCGACGAGAACGCGCGCCCCGCGAGGTGCGAGGCGATCTGCATCGACGATCGCGCCTCGATGTCGCTGCCGTCGGCCACGGCCCGGGGCAACCACTCTCCCGTGAGCCGGATGGCATGCAACGCGAGGCCGTCCGCGTAGGGGTTGGCGGCGGTGGACGTGTAGGCCTCGATGGAATGGGTCAGGACATCCATCCCGCACGCCGCGGTCGCGCCAGCCGGAAGTCCGACGGTCAGCAGCGGGTCCAACACGACGGCGCGGGGCTTGGCGTCCGGATGGTTGAAGGTCAGCTTGCGGTGGTCTTCGCTCCGGGTGATCAGCCCACCGCCGTTGGTCTCGGATGCCGTCCCGGAAGTCGTCGGAACGGCGATCGTGGGCACGCAGGGCGCGGTGGCCTGCGCGGCCGGAGCGAGCGTGGAGAAGTCGATCCGGTCCGTCGCATCGAGCTCGGGGGAGAAGGCCAGACCGAGGTCGTCGATGCCGGAGGGCGCCGCCATGGCGATGTACTTGCCACAATCCATCACGGAACCACCACCGACGAGCACGATCACGACACCTTCGACGCCGAACTCCTGCAGCGCGGCTACTCCGGCAGCCACGTTGGAGTCCGTCGGATTCGGGTCGACGTCGACGAAGGCAGTCCACTCGAGGCTCTCGCCCGTGAGGGCGTCGGTGACGGTGTCGAGCACACCGGCGGCGCGCACGCCGGCGTCGCTCACGACGAAAGCCCGGCTTCCGTGGGCGCGCACCTGTTGGGCAAGACCAGCGACCGTGCCTGCGCCGACGGTGGTCGTCCCCATCGGCTCCAAACTGAAGATGCCCACTTCGCGGTTCTCCTGTGCGGCGCCGAGCACGCCATGGCCGGACGCAGGACCCCGAGCCGCCGACCGGCGGGGAGCGGGAGCATGGGGATCGGGATCGGGGGCCGGCGCGGCGTCTCGGGATCTGCGGACTTGCCCAGGTCAGTGCCGGCCGGGGGCTTCGAGTTCCACGCCTTCTCGGATCGGGACCGAGTTCACGGCTCCCGGGAGCGACGCGGAGGGTCGAGGGCACGTGCGTCGTGCAAACGGTAGATCACACCGACATCGCTGGTCTCGAGGGCCTCGAAGCGCCCCTCGAACACGACGGGCTCGAAGCCGAGCGAGAGCGGCTTCGACGCGAAGACCTCCACCGCGCCAGCGGCGCCCCCCGGTACGTGGAAGAAGCAGCCGGGCGGACTCGAGGTCAGCAGGAAGTGCGTCTGTTCGAGCGTCGCCTCCAGTGGCATCACGAACCCGACGAGCTTGACGGTCTGACCGCTACGGGCCCGGATTTCCTCGGGAAAGGTCGCGGAGACCTGCTCGTCACCCCAGGTGACGTCGGCTTCACGGAGCAGGCGCCAGTCGAGGACTCCCTCGAGGTCCGCGAGCCAGCCGAACCCGGACGCGCGCTCGCTGATGACGTTCAGGAGCAGCGATACCCGGGCGTCGCCCAGCACGATCCCGACCCGCTCCTCGCCCATCGTTCCGCCGCGCAGGCCGAACCGGTAGTTGCCCAGATCGCGGGAACCGGCGGCGTCGTCCGCCATCGGTACGAACTGGCTGTCGCGCATCGGCACGACCGTCGGGTGAACGCCCCGCACCGGGAGCCCCCTGGCGTCCGCGATCATCGCCGTCGCGTAGACGAGATCGCCTTCCATGACGTCGATCATCAAGGTGCGGTCGGAGCTCCAGTAGCCCGACTTCGAGTACACGTTCAGGCTCAGCGGAAGGACGGCGTCCTCGAGCTCGACCGGGTCGGGGAGGATCACTTCGTCCTTCGACGCTCGCGAGCTTGCAGATTGCGTCGCCGAGCCCGAGACCCGCTCGGCCGGCTGGTCCGGACCACGCCCACCGGGTACCGGGTCGCTCGCGTCGCCACACGCGGTCGCCGCGAGGAAGGCAGCGAGAGCGAAGGTCGCCTTCATGGCTCTGGCGTGGGACATCGGGCCGATCATCCGTGACTCGCGAGCGTACGGGAGACGTCGGTGCGATACGCCTGCCAGGCGGGTACCGCGGCGGCCAGCAGCGCGACGAGGACGAGCGCCCCGGCCAGCAGGAACTCCTCCGTGAGCAGGATCGCGCCGGTGATCGAGATCCCACGCGCTTCCGCCAACACTGTGCCGACCGCTTCCACCGCCGCGTGACCCAAGAGCACGCCGAGAACCGCTCCAGCCAGACCCAGCAGCAGTCCTTCGATCAGCAGGCCGGTCATGAGCTCTGCCCGGGTGGCGCCGAGGCAACGCATCATGGCCAGCTCCCCGCGGCGTGTCTGCAGCGCACCGTACATCGCACCGAACACGCTGAAGGCCGCCGAGGTGATCAGGATCAACGCGAAGGCGCGCAGTCCATCCAGCCCGAGGCCGACGATCTGCAGCAGTCGGGCGAGCTCGAACGCGGGGGCTGCGGCCTGCAGGTTGGACTGGGCGTTGATCTGTCGCGGCATGCTGACCGCCGCCACCGGCGAGGCATAGCGAACGAGCATCGCGGTGATCTCGCGTTCGTCCGGGGTCTCGGCCTCGGGCGTCTCGCCCGAGCTCGAGCTCTCGTCGTGGCCGTGGTCGTCTTCGTGGCCGTGCTCTTCTTCGACGTCGTGATCGTCGTGTTCGCCATGCGACTCGTCGCCAGCCTCTTCGAGATCCGAGACCTCCTCGTGGCCGTGATCGTGCTCGTCGCCATGGATGTCCCAGACGCTCTCGAGTCCAGTCAGGATCAGTCGGTCCACCACGGCGCCGGTCGGCACCAGGATGCCCACGACGCGGTACGGCGACTCTGCATGGCGATCGCCCATCCCGCTCATCCCGTGGGAGCCGGTCACGACGTCGCCGGGGCGCAACCCCGTAGCCAGCGCGACCTCGGCCCCGAGCACGGCCTCGAGACTGGCGTCCCACAGACGGCCCTCGGCGAGGTCGGCGTCGTACAACGCCGGATACTCGGGCGTGGTGCCGACGATGCGATACCCCCGTGCGCTGTCACCCAGGGACAGCGGAATGGCCTGAGCGACGCGCCGATCGTCGGTCCAGCGCCGCGCCTCGACCAGGGGGATGTTCCCGGTGGGAATGTCGGCGTGGTACACCGACGACAGCACGAGCTGCACGGGGCTGCCCTTCGCGCCGAGCACCAGGTCGATTCCCTTGGCGTCGCGCGCCAGCGTCCCGGCGATCTGGTGTGAGAGGAGCAGCAGGACCACGATGGTCGCGGTTCCAAGCGCCAGAAGCACGACATTCAAGGCGCTGGTCATCGGTGCGGCGCGGAGATTGGCCCAGGCCAGGCGGGTGAGGGTCATGGTGCCGCCTTCACGAGCTCGACTTCCTGTTCCAGTCGACCGCGGATGCGCGCATCGTGGGTCACGACGAGGAGCGCGGCACCGTGTTCGGCTGCCTGCTCGGTCAGGAGCTGCAGTACGAGCTCGGTGTTCTCGTCATCCAGGCTCGATGTGGGCTCGTCTGCCAGGAGCAAGACCGGTCGCCCCACCAGCGCCCGCGCGATGGCCACGCGCTGGGCTTCGCCCTGGCTGAGCGCGTGCGGCCGGTGGTGGAG